>CAYUBC010000159.1:0-7734 GCA_964442885.1 uncultured bacterium
GGAATAGGAGAACCGTATGGCCGATGACAGTAAGGGGTTTAAGGTGGTTAGCGATAACCGCCAGGCCCGCCACCAGTATGAGATTTTAGAAACCTATGAAGCTGGCATTGAATTGCTGGGCTCTGAGGTAAAGTCTATCCGCCAGGGCAAGGTGAACCTGCGCGATGGCTACGCCCAAATTAAAGATGGGGAACTGTGGCTGCAAAATGTCCACATTTCGCCCCACACTATGACCAACAAAGCCTACAACCACGAGGCCACGCGCCCCCGACGGCTACTGCTGCACCGCGACGAAATTCGCAAACTGATTGGCAAGGTAGAGCAAAAGGGGCTAACCCTGGTACCGCTGAAGGTCTACCTCAAGGGTGGTTGGATCAAGGTTAGCATTGCCCTGGCCCGTGGTAAGAAACTCCACGATAAGCGCGAATCCCTCAAGCGTAAGCAGGAAAAACGCGAAACAGAACGCGCCCTCAGCGGACGGGGCTAGTCAGAGGCACAACTCTTCCGGAGAATCACAGGCACGACTTTCACGGAGAATACGTCCCGGCTTCTCCTCCGGTGGCTCTCACCCAGCCCTCAGCCTCAAACTATGACATTTGCGCCCAGAGTTAAGCTACTGGGGGTTGTGGCGTTGAGCGTGGTTAAGGTGATGAAATTAGCCCCACCGCTCACGCCATTGGCATCAATTTGGATTTGGGTGGCGCTACCGGCGGCTAAAAATCGCAGATAACTATCGGCAATGGGATTGGAGCCGCCGTAGCCCAAGGCCGTAAACAGCGCTGTCATAACAATTTTGTCCTGGTTCGCCGCAAAGTCCTGGATGACATCGCCCTGGTCTGCCAGGACTGCATACACAAACCAGTCGCTGCCGCTACCGCCGGTCAGGGTGTCTTTGCCGCCTCCCCCGTTGAGGGTGTCGTTGCCACCGCCGCCATTGAGGCGATCGCTCCCCGCCCCCGCCAACATAAAGTCGTTGCCGTCCTGGCCATTCAGGGTGTCGTTGCCACTGCCGCCATTCAGGCTATCGTTGCCACTGCCGCCATTCAGGCTATCGTTACCACCGCCGCCATTCAGGCTATCGTTACCGCCGCCACCGCTGAGAGTGTCACTGGTGCTGCTGCCCGTGAGGGTGTCTGCATAGGCAGAGCCAGTGACCCGTTCAATAGAGGTCAGCGCATCGTTGCCATCGCCTCCGGTGGCCAGTCCAGTACTGAGGTTAACGTTGACCGCAGCCGTAGCGCCCCCATAGCTGGCAGTGTCTATGCCATCGCCACCGTTGAGGCTATCGTTACCGGGGCCACCGTTCAGCGTATCGTTGCCTGTGCCGCCTTCCAGGGTATCGTTCCCCGTCCCGCCCCGGAGCAGGTCGTTGCCGCTGCCTGCCACAATGACATCATTGCCGCCATTGCCCTGGAGGGTATCCTGGCCAGCTAAGCCTTCCAGCCGGTCATCCTGGCTGGTGCCGGATAGGCTATCATTGCCAGCCGTCCCGGTGAAGGTTTGGCCCGATGCACCAGCCGTAACGAATTTCGACAACAGTTTGATGTAGCTACTCTGGTAATAAATCGCTGGTTCAGAAATTTCCCAGGCCCGAATTGCCCCATCATTGTTGTCAATATAGGCTTTCATGGGGGGCAGACCTTTAATCGGTGCAGAGCCCGTGTAATTTTTGTTAGGGCCACCAACTAAATAACCCGGCGGCGGCCCATTGGGAGAGGTTAACGCATTATCATAAACACCCTGTCCAAACCATTCATGATAAATTTCATGGATGGAGCGTTCGGCCCCATAGTCATACATATTGGAGAGGTAAACTTTCCCCAGGGGATTTACACCGTGGATGTAGTTTAATGACCCCAGGGCGCGATCTTGATAGACCTTAGCGTTATTAGCCGCTTGATTGTAGAGAATGGCATCGTAATTTGTGCTGCCAATATTGCTCTTTACGGAATTGCTACCCCAGTGGTATTGGTCATTAGGCATATAAGCCCGATAGGGATCGAGCGTTGTGCCATCTCCGTAGATGACGGTTCGCTGCTGAAGCTGTTGATTAAATCTTGAGAGAATCGTCTGTTTAAGGGTTGCATCGGCATTGTTCAACGTGGTGTAGAACAGCAGGGCATCCCCAATGTAGGGCTCATAAACTGACCAGGCAAAACCCTTTAAGGGGTAGGTTTTAGTATAATTATCGCGAATGTAATCTTGATAGGTAGTTTGGCCCGTTAAAGCAAACAAATACACGGCTGCTGTAACGGCCATACCAATCTGGCCATCGGCATAAACATCGGCATCCCCGGCTTTAATTTCCCCAGTATCGGAGTTTAGATTAATTGGGTTGGCCCTAAACCAGTTCCAGGCTAATTGCGCTTTTTGCAGTAAGGTATTGGCTTCTCCAGCTTTAGCAGGAAGCTTTTGAAAAACTAAGGCCGCATGGGCAAACATGCTGGAAAGCGCAATTGTGGAGGATGAAGACTTTGGCCCATAAAAGCGGGGGCGAGTATCTAAGCTTGGCTTTGTGGCCCAGTTGTAATCCAGGGTGCCCAGTTTAATAAACGCGCCGCCGTCACTGTCCTGCATACGTTTGAGCCAGTCTAGCTCAAACTGAAGTTCATCAATTAAATCGGGAATGCCGTTGCCCGACTCTGGCAAATTAAAATCGTCTGTCCAGATGGCTGAGTTTTGTTTGTAGGCATCTAGTAGTTGATGAACGGCGGTTGTGGCAAAGGTAACGTATTTATTAGTGTCCCCAGCATCAAACCAACCGCCTCGCATATCCCTGGCCAAACTGGCGTTGGTTTTATCGTTGACAAAGCGGGCTTCGGTATCTTGACCAGGGCCAAGAAAGGCCGCCCCATCTGTCCATCGAGAATCAGCATAGGGGGTTTGTTTGGCGAACCCGCTACGTTGATAAAAGAAGGTACGGGTGGCTGCAACTAAGACATCTTTGTAAACATCATCGGCAATTTCAAACGTATCGGAAATCTCGCCGGTGCGGCTATTGCGAATAATGTAATTGCCCGGTTGGGTAATGGATGAAAAGTCAAACCAGGCCGCGCGATCGCCCGATTGGCTATGAATAGCGCCACTCTGCCAAATCTGCGCGGCGGCTTGGTAGATCGTTTGGTTAGTAGCCTTGTTAATAACTTGATAGCTATCCGACAGGCGACCATCAACCGTAGTACCGGCCTGGGATTGCACAATAACGGCTACCTTAGAATCCCCAGGGCGGTAGCCAAACTGATCGACAAGAATGGTAGGAATCTGACTCATAGTTACTGACACCCTAGCTAATTTTAACCACAGCTACATAGCGGAATCTGTGGTAGATGCCAATAACTGAAACCCTAAGTGAAAAAACTCTTGCCTACCATCATAATGCCCTTGCGTTGAAGCGGTAGTCTAACTACCTAAAATTCACACAAGGCTAGAAAAATGAAAAATTCTTTTAGAAAGTTTTATCCTAATCTCCAAGAAATCGTCCGGATCAGCTATTGAGGTGGCTGAATTATCCCCAGCCCACGATGGCAAGGTGCGTCACTATGACTCAGGTTACTATTGGGTAGCAAAGGTAACTGTCACTCGCTGCGGCTTTAGATAGTCGCAGTCTAGCTGGCGCTCATACAATGACTCAACCACATTCAACTGGCTCACCAGGTTTTTAAGGGCCGCAACTTGCATAGCCAGCATGCCGTTGACATCCACGGTGAGGTCAAAACTCGTGGTGTTGGTTAGCCCGGCTGTGCGGTCAGACAGCGCATTTTGCCAGGTTGGCTCGTAGGGTAGCCAGGTATACTCCGACAGGTTCAACCCCTGGCCAGGCGTCCATAGCCTACCAGGATAGTTTAAAACTTCAGGCGGAGCCTCCGGCGCACAGAGGTCTTGAATTTCAATGCGGGTTGCCCCTAACGTAACCAGCAGGCGCAGCAACTCTTGCTTCCGTTCATAGAACAGCCCTGAAAAATAATCCGCAACGGGTAGATAAACCTGCTGGTTGGCCGGTAGCGGATGCTGACGATAGTAGCGCTGCACTACCGGATAGCCAGGCGGAAACTGAAGACCAACGGGCAAGGCGGAAATCGACGCTTTATCGACGATGGTATCGTACCAGTAGTCCAGGTCAATACTAGCCAGCGCCTGGTATAAGAGGCGGGAGTCTTGATCGCGCTTGCGAATTAGGTGATCAGCCGTCAGGTCGGCAGGCAGTTTGTTGTCTAGCAAGAGGCGGATGGCCCAAAACAGTGCTGCCGTTGTGCCGGGTAACTGGAGGGCCGTCAGCACCTCTAGGGAATTCACCAATAGCCGAGTATGCACCATCAAGCCTTGAAAGGCCCGGCGCAAATCCAGCTCTGCCCGCGAGATAATTACTTCCTGTTCTCGGAAGGTATTTTCGATGGGATCCTCAAAGTCATCGGGGGTTTGCCCAGCCGCTAGAACGTGAAGCAAGGGCCGATAGCTAAAGCCAAAGGACTGAGAAGATTGCCCCTGGCCAGAGGATTTAGACCGAGAACGAAAAAGCATAGGTCAAGCTTAACCATGGAAGGGTTAGGGTTCTGCCTCGGCTATCGCCAGACAATTGCCAGCGATCGCTACTCTCACTAAACTACAGCAGGTCACAAAAACTCAACCCCTAATCCAGTCCCAGTTCTCGCTTCAGCAGGTTAATGGACTTTTCGCCAATGTAGTTGTCGCAGACGATCAGCTGTGGGGGCCGAATCAGCTCTTCCCTGGCCTGGGCAATCACCTTTTTGATGGCGGGTAGGCTGGCCTCGTCAAACACCACGATGGTTTGGGCACTGTGCACCACGGCATTGAGCTTGTAGGTGTCGTCGGTTTGGGCGGTCATGACCAGAATTTCATCCCCGCGCAGGCTGTAGCTAATTACCTCAGCGGCCCGCAAAATGCCCGTACTCAGGCTCACCATGCCCAGGCAGGTGCCCTTCGAGAGGTCTTTGAGCAGGCCCAGTTCCTTTTTGTAGTCGTAGATATCCACGGCAATTACCCGCACCGACTTGGGAGCGGCGATCGCCTCGGCCTCGCTAATGAAGTAACGGCTGGTCACCACCGTTCCCGACCGGGCCTGGGAGAGCACGCCCTCCAGTTCCTCCAGGGGAACAATCTGGAGCGGAATTTTAAGGGCCGCTTCTAGCTCGCGGGCAATTAACTGGCCGGCCCCAATGTCTTGACGGGGCACAGTGACCAGGACGCGGGCGCTACAGCGCAAACGCCAGTCAATTTCAGCTAGTAATAGCTCCCGCGCCTGGTTGAGGGAGCATCCCTGGCGCAGCAGCTCGTCCAGGCCAGACTCGACTACCTCCCGCGACTGGGGAAATTCATCCCACAGGGCCGACTGGGGGCGGGCGCTTTCACTGGCTCCCTGTTCTCGCACGTAAATGCCAGAGCCAGGCAGGGCTTCTACCACACCGGCCTCTTCTAGCTGACGATAGACCTTACTAATGGTGTTACGGTGCAACCCAGTATGCATAGCCAGTTGCCGCGTGCTGGGTAAACGGTAGCCCGGCGGATACTGCCGCGAGGCAATGGCAAACCAGATTTGGTCATAAAGCTGGGTTGATGCCGGAATTTCGCTATCGGGCTGAATGTGAAACTGCACCACTAGACCACCTCCAGGCTGCTACATCACCAACCAGGTTAGATACACCGGCTGTACTGCTAATTTAGGATGAATTGTAAGCAAGGGGCAGGGTTCTAGGGAGTTGCCGGGGGCACCGCAATAAATTTTGACATTTCCTAAGGCGAGAGCGGTAAGGTAGGGATGGCTCGCACACACTACCCCGACTTACCATGACCTCCCTAGTACGCACTGAAACTGTCTCCATTACCAGTGGAGAGCTATCCATTCCGGCTTACCTGGCCGAGCCTTCTCGGCCAGGTACCTTTGGCGGCGTGGTGGTGATTCAAGAAGTATTTGGAGTCAATAGCCACATTCGAGAAGTGGCCGAGCGTTTGGCTGGCGCGGGTTATGTAGCCATTGCGCCCCATATTTACCACCGCCAAGCCCCTGGCTTTGACGTGGGCTACACCGAGGCCGATTTAGAGTTGGGTCGTCAATATAAACTGGGCACCTGCGCCGATGAACTGCTTAGCGATGTGGCCGGGGCGATCGCCTACCTCTACGCCAAGCCCAACGTGAGCCAGGTCGGCGTGGGCTGCATTGGCTTCTGCTTTGGCGGCCACGTCGTTTACCTGGCCGCTACCCTGCCTGAAGTTAAGGCCACCGCATCCTTCTACGGCGCAGGCATTACGTCTACCACCCCCGGCGGCGGTGCGCCTACCCTCAGCCGCACCCCAGAGATCAAAGGCACCCTCTACGGCTTCTTTGGCACTGAAGATCCCCTCATTCCCCTGGCGGAGGTGGATCAAATTGAGGCTGCACTAACCGAGCATGGGATTTCCCACCAGATTTTTCGCTATGCGGGGGCCAACCACGGCTTCTTCTGCGACCAGCGCTACAGCTACCACGCGGAAGCCGCTAAGGATGCCTGGGAAAAAGTCCTGGAATTATTCAAAACAGCACTGCCGCCAGCCACTTAGGAGATTTCTCGGCAAGATTGTTCCCATCTGTAGGATGGGCAAAGGGCTTTGCCCTTTGCCCATCAGGCCTTTTATGCATTACGGCAGGGCCTAATGCATCCTACATAAGATTCCGCCGACCTACTTATTATCAGGCGGGAATACCTAACGCTTTAAGAATCAGCGGTAAGAGTTTTCTACAAGCTTCTGCAAGCTTGGCCGTATCAAGGAGTCTTTTTCTGATTGCACTTGCCCCTCAAACACAGATCGCCCAATCTCATCATTCATAATTCGAGAATGCAAAATCGTTAACTACGTCCATCCTCCCAGACGCTAATAACTGACAGCCTTTGAGAAAGCCTCTCACACTCCCCTCCTGGGAGGGGCAGGGGTGGGTTTGGGTTTTGGATTAGATTTCGCAGAAAAAACCGGGCTTCCTTGCCCTTAAGCAGAGAGGAAACCCGGTTCGTAGGCGCTTAACAAAGCGTTATACAGAGCCAACCGCCGCTGGCACACCCTTGGCTGATGCATCATCCAGGCCCACCAGTTTGGCGCTCAAATCCCACAGCTTGCGGGCTTTGGCGTCGTCCTGGGCCTCGTTAGACACTTCCTGGGCAAAGGAACGGCGACCAGGCTTTTGACGGTTACCCCAGCTCCAGTAAATGCCAGATTCCTTTAGCTCAGGATCGGCGACAACCGCCGCTACTCGCTCTCCTGCCAGTTGTTGAGTCACATAGCCGCCGGTGACGTTCTTCTGGAACCAGGGGAAGATGGTTTGAAACGCCTTAAAGTGGTTGCGGAACAGGGGCGTATCCGCCACGCAACCGGGATAAAGGGAGCTAAAGGTAATGCCCGTTTCATCGTGGTAGCGGCGGTGCAGCTCCCGCATGGTCAGCACGTTACAGAGTTTGCTGTCTTTGTAGGCTTTGCCAGACTTAAATTTCTTGCCGTTGATCATGGAGATTGGCGCTTTAAAGCCTGCTTCAAAGCCCTCCAGGTTGCCCAGGTCGGGGGGGGCGGGAATGGGAATCTTGCCGCCCAGTTCCTTGGGATTAGCGGTCACAGTGCCGAGAATGACCAGGCGCTTATCGCTAGCGGGGGAAGCTTTTAAGTCCTCCAGCATCAGATTGCAGAGCAGGAAGTGGCCCAGGTGGTTGGTGGCAACGCTGACTTCGTAGCCGTCTTCGCTGTAGAAGGGTGCTT
>CAYUBC010000159.1:7744-7983 GCA_964442885.1 uncultured bacterium
ACTCCGCATGGGCTCTTTGAGCAGGGGATAGTAGACGGCGGCGTTGCAGACCAGGGATTCCAGAGAACGCCCCGTAGCCCGAAAATCGCTGACAAACTGGCGCACACTGGCCAGGGAAGCCAGGTCTAGATGAATGATGCGGTAGCTACCGGCGGGCATACCAATGTCGTTAGCGGCCTGCTGGGCTTTGTCTAGATTGCGGCAGGCCATGATCACATACCAACCCTGGTCGGTCAGCG
>CAYUBC010000160.1:0-7964 GCA_964442885.1 uncultured bacterium
CCGGGACTGAAGGTCTCAGCCCGCCATTTCCACGACCTGTTTGGGGTGGGGATGCATATTATGGGGTTCAGTTACCTCAGCTTTTTTAACACCCGCGCCAATGATTTTTTAGTGGGCTACTTCCTCAGCCCCACCGAGTTGGGCTACTACAGCGTCGCCTACAAGGTGCTGAACTCCATGACGCAGTTGTTGGTCAGTACCAGCCGTGATGTAGCGCTGCCCACCTTCTCTCGTCTGCAGGACGATCCTGACCGCTTTCGTCGGGCCTTCTACTCGGCTACCCAGTTAACCAGCGCCATTGCCATGCCAACGTTTTTGGGGATGGCCGTGTTAGCGCCTGAACTGGTGCGGGTGCTGTTTGGCGAACAGTGGCTGCCGTCGGTGCCGCTGATGCAGGTGCTGGCTCTAATGGGGATGCTGCGAGCCATTACCTTCTTTAAGGGTTCGGTTTTTGTGGCGATGGGCAAACCGGCCTGGTGGCTGCGGCTCAGTGCCTTGAATGCTGTGCTTAATTTGCTAGGGTTTGCGATTTCCTATCGCTGGGGCATTTTTGCGGTGGCCGTAGCAGCAGTTGTGCGCTATTACATTGTGTTTCCGATTGGTCAATGGGCCATTTGTCAGCTTATTCAGGAAAGCCTGGGCAAATACCTGCGGATTTTTATTGCTCCCCTGATGAGTGCTTTACTCATGGCCGCCGCCATTTTTATCTTCAAGCAAGCACTCGCCTCAACCTTAGGCCCATTAACGCTGCTAATTGTTTCTCCCCTCTTTGGAGCCGCTGTTTATGTTGGCCTGATCCGCTTGATAGCGCCTGAAATCTTTCACCAAATTCTTGATATCGCTCAAATTATCTTGAAGAAATCAAAGAAGGCACAAAGCTAAGGCTAGCAGATGCAGAGCTTGGCCCGTGCAAAGCCGGTAAACAGCAGGTTATTACACCAGTCCAATTCGGCAGCAATCAACCTTCCGTTCAGGAAGCTTGAAACATCGATGCTTTAGGGATTTTTCACTTTGAATTTTGAATTTTGAACCCCGCCCAGCGGCATCAGTGATGAGGGTAATCCCTAGCCACTGCCTCACCGAGTCCGAAGCACAGTCAGCAGTTTGGTAAAGTGCGCGGGTAACGGTGCAACAGCCAGAATGGTTTCACCGCTGGCGGGATGCACCAGCGCCAGCCGCTCAGCATGGAGCGCCTGGCCAGGCAGGTTAACGCCCACATCCCGGCCAGAGCCGTAGGTGGGGTCGCCCACAATGGGGTGCCCCATGTAGGTGCTGTGTACGCGGATTTGATGGGTGCGGCCCGTTTCCAGCCGATAGCGCAGCAGAGAAAAATTGCCCAGTCGCTCCTCCACTTGCCAGTGGGTGACTGCGTGGCGACCGCCCTTTTCCTCAGAAATAACGGCGTTTTTCTTGCGATCAGTCGGGTGCCGACCCAGGGGCGCGTCGATAGTACCGGTATCCGACCTGGGAGCCCCGTAGACCACGCCCAGATATTCGCGGCGGGCGGTTTTGGCCTTCATTTGGGCTTGCAGGTGGCTGTGGGCCAGGTCGGTTTTGGCGATGATGATGGCCCCGGTGGTGTTTTTATCTAGCCGATGCACGATGCCGGGACGCTGCACGCCGCCAATGCCCAACAACTGCTCGCCGCAGTGGGCCAGCACCGCGTTGACCAGGGTGCCGCTCATGTTGCCAGGGGCCGGATGCACAACCAGACCGGCGGGTTTGTTGATGATGATGAGATGCTCGTCTTCGTAGAGAATGTCCAGGGGGATGGCTTCGGCGGCTAGCTCCAGGGGCCTGGGGGTGGGAATTGTTAGCTGGATGCGATCGCCCACCTGCACCGTGGCTTTTTTATTGGTACAAAGCTGGCCGTTCAGGGTGACATATTCCCAATCGATCAACTTCTGGATGCGGTTGCGCGAGAGGTCTTTAACATGGGCCGTCAACCAGCGATCCAATCGCTCTGGGTCGGCGGTTTCCACAATCATCTCCAGGGTCTGGTCAGTAATGGCAGCAGGTTGAACGCGATACACTCTTACCATATCTCTTGAGGCTGATTGACTGACAAAACCTGTGAAATGCCTGCTATCGCGTAGGTTGGGTGGCGCGATAACAGAACCCAACAAAGCTTACTGCTGTTGGGTTTTCTCCTCTGGGGACGCTGCGCGAACGCTCCGCTGCACCCAATCTACAGATTAAGGCTTGACGGACCACTAGCTCCTGGGCGTCCAGCTTCGCAGGATTTTCCCCGACAAGGTTTGCCCCAGCCAGGGCGTGTTGGTGGCCAGGGAATGCAGGTTGTCTGGGCTAACCACCCAGGTGGCGGCGGGGTCGAACAGCGCCATTTCAGCTAGTTTTTGCGGTTGCAGGGTAGGTGCGACCTGGCCCCAACACCGGGCCGGGCCAGTGCTGAGCGCGGCCAGGAGGGTCAGGGGAGACCAGTCACCGTTTACCACCAGGCTATCCCATAAAATCGGCCAGGCCAGTTCCAGGCCAATAGCCCCCGGTGGCGCGGTGGAAAAGCCCACGGTTTTGTCTTCGTAGGCGTGGGGGGTATGGTCAATGGCGATGGCGTCAATCACCCCGGTCTTCACGCCCTCAAGGAGCGCCGCCTGGTCGGTAGGATTGCCCAGGGGCGGAGCCAGCCGCAGGTTGGGGTCATAGCTGTGCAAATCCCTGGCGCTAAACAGCAGGTGCATCCAGGTGGTGCTGGCGGTAATGGGTAAGCCTTGCTGCTTGGCCTGTTGCACCAGTTCGACGCCTCGCGCCGTGGAGAGGCGCATCAGGTGAATGGGGGTGCCCACCAGGGCCACATACTCCAGCAGGGCCGCCAGGGCCGTCGTTTCTGAGCTAACCGGATCTCCCGGCAGGCCATACACCAGGGCAAACTCCCCTTCCCGCGCCACGCCCACATCCCGTAGGGCCAACTCGCAGGGCCACAGGGCAATGGGCCGCTCTAGAGGCTGGAGGTACTGCAAGAGTCGCTGCACCAGCAGGGGATGTGGCATGGGCAGGCCATCGGCCAAGCCGACGATGGGAGCCTGGGCCAGTTCCGCCAGTTCAGCCATGTGCTGACCCTGGGCGGCCTGGGTCAGCGCTCCCCAGGGATAAAGGTGGGGCAGGTTGGGGTAGGTTTGGGCGATCGCCTGCCGCCGAGCCAGCAGTTTTTCCACCATAGCGGGATTGTCCACTGGCGGATCTGTAGTGGGCAAAATTCCCACCCGGCTAAAGCCCCCGGCCTGTGCGCCCAGCAGCAGCGATTCCAGCGTTTCCCGCGACTCGTGGCCCGGTTCCCCAGAGTGGCTGTAGAGATCTACCAGGCCAGGCATCAAAATTTTGCCCTGGCCCGCAATCACCTCGGCCTCTGGGGGAATCTCGGCCAGGCCAGGGGCCATCTCAGCAATCTCGCCATCCCTGACCAGCACATCCATAACCTGGTCGGTCTGGGTCACCGCATCCAGCAAACGCACCTGCTGAATGAGCTGAAACTCGGTCACAGTGCCCCCGCCGCCGTTTTATCCAGCACGCTGCCGGACAGGTGGATGGTGATGTTAGCGGTATTGAGCACCGGCGGACTGTCGATGCCGTTGGGGTAGTCGATGACGCTGACGGCCCCGTTGCCCTGCTTAAACCGCCAGAACGACTCTGGCCCCAGCCCCAGCACATGGCAGAGCAGGGCTTTGTTGACGGCATCGTGGGCCACCACCAGCACGGTTTGCACCTGGTCGCCGCCGCTGTGGGCCGCCACAATTTGCTTCCAGGCCATAATGGCGCGGTGCCAGACCTGCTGCAGATTTTCGCCCCCCGGCATTTGCACAGTTTCCGGCGCGGTTTGCCACTGGTGCAGCAGGCCTGGATAGTTGCCCTCAATTTCCGATTCGTAGAGCCCTTCCCACTCGCCATGGCTAATTTCCTGGAGTTCGTCTACCGAGTGCAGGGTCAGGCTAGGGTGATGCTTGAGGATGATTTCAGCGGTTTCCTTGGGTCGCGCCATAGAACTGGTGTAAGCCGCGTCAATGGGCACCGGACGCAGAAATTCCGCCGCCTTTTCGCCCTGGGCGCGGCCATTGTCGTTGAGGGGTACGTCTATTTGGCCCTGAAAGCGGCCCTGGCGATTCCACTCGGTTTCGCCGTGGCGCACCAGCAGCATGCGTGGACCTTTGTGCCCCCGCCGTAGCTCCGGCAACGGCGCGCCCAGGTGGCTGGTCAGGTTCATAGCCTCTACCTGCACGGGGCTATTCCAGCCGCCCGCAAAGTTGAGGACGCTAATGTTGCAATTGGCCTGGTGCAGGTTGTTAAAGTGCTCTGGCCCCAGCCCCATAGCCGTGCTAATTAAGGCCCGATTGATGGCGCTATGAGCGACGACTAGACTCGTCTGCCCCTCGTGCTGGGCTAGCAGCGTTTGCCAGAACCGGGTGGCCTGCTGGTAAAGCGCCCGAAACGGGTAGAACTCCACCGTTTCCCCCTCTGCACCGCCGGGCTTGGGGACGGGCATCACCATGTTGACCGGGTCGTGTCGCCACTGGCGATAAATTTCTGGATAGCGGGCCTCGGCTTCGGTAAAGGCCATGCCTTCCCACAGCGGCAGGCTAATTTCCTTCAGCTCATCCGTGGCCATAGGCTCCGCCAGGCCAGGGATAGACTGCTGCAACTGCCCGGTAATTAACGCTGCGGTTTTACGAGCCCGCTTGAGCGGACTACACCACACCGCATTGAAGGGAATCCCCTCTAGCGCTTGAGCCACTTGCAGCGCCTGGGCCTCGCCCTCCGGCGTCAGGTCTGACTCGTCGCAGTGGCCCTGGATAAGTTTGAGCTGGTTGTAGGTGCTTTGCCCGTGGCGGACAATAATAACGCGGGTTTTCAGGGGTCTATCCTCTCAGTTGCGCAACCAAGGACAGATTTTACCCTGTTGCGGAGTCCCTCCGCAGTCTGGCCCGGCACCCAGTGGCCGCAGCCAACGGGTGCATTACCCCAGCCAAGGGCGTTTACCACGACCTCACCAACTCAACAAAAAGGGAGTGCCAAAGACGGCACTCCCCCAATAAATAATGAACCTGAAACAACGAACCGTGAAACAACGAACCTGATAAACACCCAGGCCAGCCATCACCCCTGCGCGGCGTACCGTCTAGAGGTCGCCACCGCGCAAAAACAGCAGAAAAACAATGGTGGGGCCAGCAATCACAATCATGGCCAGCATTAGCAACTGGGCAATTAGCTCAAAGTTAATGCTGCCGAAAAAGCTACTCAAAAAGCTCATGGAACCTCCCAACACAGGCCAGTACGATAGGATGAATATTTCATTCGTGGCTTATTTTACCTGGTCACGTCACGCCTGTTTTAAATAACTTAACAAAATTCTAAGGCAACTTCGCCCCTGCCCATCCAACCTGCCCCATTCACCTGCCCCATCCAACCTGTCCCATCAAGGAGACTCTATGGCAACCTGGCAATGCGTCAAGTCCTGCGGGGCCTGCTGCTTTTTGGCCCCTGAGGAACGCCCCGACCTGGACGAGTACCTCACCCCAGAGCAACTGGCTCTCTACCTCAGCCTGGTGGGGGAAGACGGCTGGTGCATCCACTACAACGCTGGTGAGCGCACCTGCACCATCTACGACCACCGGCCCGACTTTTGCCGGGTTACACCGGCCACCTTTGAGGCCATGTTTGACATTGCCCCGGAAGAGTTGAATGACTTTGCGATCGACTGTTGCCAGCAGCACATTGGCGACATTTACGGGGAGGAGAGTGTGGAGATGTTGCGGTTTGAGCAGGCGGTGGGGTTGGGTGAAGGGTGCGGGGTGAAGGGTGAGGAGTAAGGGGGGATGGAGGGGTTGCGGTTGGGTAGGGTCTTGAAGATAATGAAAACATTATGAAAACCAGGGTGGGGTATGCCCCGCCTTGTTTAGCAGGTATGCTTCGACGTGTCTATCTCCAGTCCTGACTCTGTTTCTGCATCGCCGTCAATTAGTGCGGCTTCTGAGACTGCCCCAAGCTCTAACAAAAGCGCCTTTCGGCGGGTGTTTGTTTCTACGTTTATCACCATTTTTTTGGCCGAACTGGGGGATAAAACCCAGGTCACTACCCTGCTGATCAGTGCCCAGTCTGAGGCTCCGTGGATTGTCTTTTTAGGGGCGGGCTCTGCTCTGGTGGCGACTAGCTTAATTGGGGTGCTGCTGGGTCAGTGGTTGGCTCGCCGCCTGTCTCCCCAAACTCTGGATCCTGCCGCTGGAGCCCTTCTCCTGGCTATTACCCTGTGGTTGTTGTGGGATATTGCGCATCTTTGAGGGGGGGGATGGGGTTGGTGGTGGTGCATCGCGGATGCACCTTACGATTTTTAACTGTTTGCTATGGATTGGAACTTACTCGCTCTTAGCTTTACGGCTGTCTTTATCTCGGAGCTGGGGGATAAAAGCCAGCTCGCGGCCATTGCCCTGGGTGGTCGCTCAAAGTCTCCTAAGGCGGTGTTTTTGGGCACGGCGGCGGCGCTGCTGCTGGCCAGCTTTTTGGGGGTTTTGGTGGGCGAAGGCACGGCCCAAATTTTGCCAGAACGGGTGGTTAAAGCTGTGGCTGCTGTGGGCTTTGCGCTGTTGGCTGTGCGCCTGCTGTGGCCCGGTGCCCCTGGGGATTAACGAATTGCTACAACCAGATCTCCGAGTTTTTGGAAAACTCGGAGATCTCGCCCTTCGCTAGGCTGACAACTGGTAAATCACCGGGCGATAGGTCGGCTGAGGAATGGGCTTACCACTCGCTTCTGCCGCTTTAAGCCAGGCTGTTTTGGCAATCATAACTTCGCGCACAGCCAATTCTGGGCTTTCCCCAAAGGCTGAGCAAAACTTCAGATCTGGAATATCCGCCACGTAGCAGTCGTCTGCTTCGCTGTAAAACACATTGATGTGGTAATCTTTCATGCTTTTATTCCTCAGATTGCTTAGGAAGCGTCAGATTATATTGCTCGATGATGGTCAGAAATTGCCGAACTTGATAGTCTTTAGCTTGACCCTTGACATTTTGCAGATTTACTAGCTCTGGGACAGCGGGATGTTCGAAGATGTGGTGGCTACCGCTCACTCTAGATGACTGAAAACCAAATGCTTCTACCAAACTCACCATGTCATCAAAGCGAACGTTTTTGGAACCAGACAGTAGCTTTTTTTAGGAGTTTTTCCTTTTTAGTCATAGTCTATGGGTGGCTGCACCTATCGCTTATAGTTTGACCTAATAACCCTCCACTAGTGCCTGAAACCGCTCATCGTGGCGAATGGCGTCGAAGTCTGTGTCCGTTTTTGCCAGGTTGCGATTTTCAGAATCCAGGGCAATGGCGCTTTGCAGATTGGTAAGGGCGTTTTCAAGGTCGCCTTGCAAAGCATAGCAGCAGGCTTTGTTGTAAACCGGGCTGCTGTCCTCAGGTGCAAGTTGAATTGCCTTGTCGTAGGCCTCAAGGGAGGACTGGAACTGCTTTAAGCGCATTAAAATTTGGCCTTTATTTCTCCATGCACCAGAATCTTCAGCATCAAACTCCAGGTATTGGTCAAAGCTCTGGGCGGCTTCCTCGTAACGCTCTAACGCTTTCAGCGCCAATCCCTTGTTGTAGAGCGCGTCGTGAAAGTCGGGTTTAATCGCCAGGGCCGCGTCGTAGCAGGCGATCGCCGCCTGCTTTTGCCCCAAGGCAGACAGCGCAGTCCCTTTGTTGTAGAGCGCGTCGTGCTTGTCGGGTTTAATCGCCAGGGCCGCGTCGTAGCAGGCGATCGCCGCCTGCTGTTGCCCCAAGGCAGACAGCGCATTCCCTTTGTTGTTGAGCGCTTCGTGAAAGTCGGGTTTAATCGCCAGGGCCGCGTCGTAGCAGGCGATCGCCGCCTGCTGTTGCCCCAAGGCAGACAGCGCATTCCCTTTGTTGTTGAGCGCTTCGTGAAAGTCGGGTTTAATCGCCAGGGCCGCGTCGTAGCAGGCGATCGCCGCCTGCT
>CAYUBC010000161.1:0-7953 GCA_964442885.1 uncultured bacterium
GCCATTTTTAACCTTGGAGTCGTCTATGGCAACAAAGCGAATTTTAATTATCGACGACGAAGCCGACATTCGAGAAGCTACCCAAATGTGCCTGGAGATTATGGGAGAGTGGGAAGTATTTGTAGCGAGCTCTGGTTACGAAGGAATCTCTAAAGCGGCAACCGAAAAACCAGACATCATTCTCTTAGACATTATGATGCCGGGCATGGACGGCTTGACAACGTTTAAGCTGCTCAGGGAAAATGCATCTACCGCTCAAATCCCAATTATTTTTCTCACCGCCAAAGCTCAATCAAACGAACAACGGGAATTTAAGCAGCTCGATATCGCTGCGGTAATTACTAAGCCCTACGATCCCTACAGCCTTTCCGATCAGATTGTGGATGTTCTCTCCCAGTAGCAGCGCAATCCCCCTGGTACTGCATGGTGGAATTAACTCGCCCATTGACTAAATCGAACCCCCTTGTCCGCCCAGAAATCCCCCCTCTTCCTTCTTCCTTTTTCTCTCTTCCCTCTTCCCGACTTTTTCAGATTAGTTATCTAGTATTGACCTAGACTCATTGATTGGTCATGGGGTGGCTAATTTATCCCGGTAGCCACCCATCGACTCGATCCTCCTAAAATCCCCCATTCGGGGGATTTTCCCCCTCTTTGCGGGTATAGTTTTTCCGTTGATGATGATGATTTCAATCTTTTTTAGGTTTCTAGAGCTTCACCCTATGACGATAGCAGCAAATTTGCTGCAACCTGTTTTTGGTCTGGGGCAAAGGCTAGCCCCCTGGGTGGTAGTTGGGTTAATTGGCTGGAGAATTTGGCTCGTCATTCATGACACGGTCACCTATGCGGTGAATTTGCACAAAATACCCTGCTCTCGGTGCCAGTTTTTTACCAACAATCACCGATTAAAATGCGCCATTCATCCCAATACAGCCATGTCTGAGGCCGCCATTGGCTGCCCAGACTTCTACCTCAAAAACCGGGATTGAGCTTGGATCTATGCAGAAGGGCAGGAGGCTTTTCCTGCTAGTACGCTGAGGCAGAAATAACTCGCCTATCGGCTAAAGTGAGAGCCCTTGGGTCACAAGGAATTCTCTTTCTGCCTTATTACTTCTGCCTTTCGATACTGGCCTTCCTGGCTGAGGTAGGCATCCCAAAACGTTACTCGCCCAGGAAAATAGACGACAGGATGCGAATATCCTCTGGGCGAATTTGTGAGGCAATGGCCATTACCCGCTGGCTATCAATCCTCAGTACGGAGGTGTTAAAGCTGCGGAGTACATCCAAAATCGTAATTCGACCGCTGTTGGCCACCTGGAACACGGCTTCTTGCATGAGTTCCCAGACTTCCCTGGTGTCATCATCGGTGGAAATGGTGGTAGACGCTAAGCGCCACAAAAACTGACCGATAAAGCTTTCCGACACCTCGCGCAGACTCTCCACATCCACCGGAATGTCTTGAGTTAGCAACTCACGGGCTTTGGCTTCCTCAAGGCGCAGCAGGCTGAGCACCATCTGCAAATCGCGGCTGGGAATGCCGGTGCGGGCAAACTCCTCGAGGTCATCCAGGGAAATGGGCGGCGCTTCTAAATCTCCATAGGTGATTTGGATAGTCTCTACGGCCAGGGCTGGGGGAGCCATCATCCCCAGGCCAGGCAGCGAGGCGGTTACCAACGCTGCGGTTAAGAGTTTTGGCAACCAGCGGTGGCTAATCGCCCGATGGGTTAACCAGTTCCCCGGTTTGGTAATTGTTAAGGTCATCGCGGTGTGCTCCTGAGTCCGTTTATCCCCAGACAAGACGCTGTCTAGTCTAGACAAGTTTCTGGGGTTGGCGGCTATCCATGGCTGCTGGGATAAGCTAAGTGTGGAGAATTCAGACGCCAGGAGCCAGAGGTCTGGGATGACCAACAATCAACGACTGGTGGGCTTAATTCCGGCTGCAGGGCAGGGTACCCGGCTGGCCCCGCTGCCAATGAGCAAAGAGCTGTTTCCGCTGGGATTTCGGCCCGTGGCCGGTAAAGCCGACCCACGCCCCAAGGTAGTGTGCCACTATCTGCTGGAACGGATGCAGCGCGCTGGGGTTGACCAGGCCTTTTTCATCCTCCGCCCCGGCAAGTGGGATATCCCCAACTACCTGGGCGATGGGGCCGATCTGGGGATGCGGCTGGCCTACTTGACCGTCCATGTGCCCTTTGGCGTGCCCTTTAGCCTCAACCAGGCCCATCCCTTTGTGCAGGATGCCACGGTGGTAATGGGCTTTCCTGATATTCTGTTTGGCCCGGAGGACGCCTACTCCAGGCTCCTGCAACGCCTCAATGACAGCAGTGCTGACGTGGTGCTGGGCCTGTTTCCCACCGACCAGCCGGAGAAGGTAGGCGTTGTTGAGTTTGAGGAAACCGGGCGGGTGCTGGGTATTTACGAGAAGTCGGTCTATACCCACTTGCCTTACATGTGGGCGATCGCCGTGTGGCAACCCGCCTTTACCGAGTTTTTGCACCAGTTTGTGACCGAGCGGCAGCAGGCCTTAATCGGCGACCAGGTTCCCCAGGGGCTCAAGGTCTTTCCGCCCCACACCGAAACGCCCATTGGAGATGTTATCCATGCCGCGCTCAAGACCGGCCTCCGGGTAGAGGCCGAGGTACTGCCCAGCGGTTATTACCTGGATATTGGCACGGTCAATAATCTAAAGGCGGCGATCGGGCGATTTACCTAATCTGCCTGGGCATCCGTTTTAAGTCGATCCTGCCTCTCCGATGGGACAATGATCGACTCTGTTGGGCTCTTCCGGGTTTGTGACTGAGAGTGTATATGCAGATACACTTTGCTGGCGCTTAAGGGGCTGAAACCCTTGTCAGGCTTGACATAAGTCTGGCTTATCACCAGTTACCCAGAAGAGCCCTCTGTGGCTACAGGAAAACGCCTGATCTGTCAATTATACACACTACATTTTCAGGCTATTACGAAGTCTGATAAGGATTTTTTCTGCATTGGACAATTTTTCTAAATCTGCTAACCTATCTATAGATTTAATAAATGTTCACTTTTGAACATTAGGCAATTTCAGAGTTAAGACAGTATTCTTCAATCCGCTTTTCCCGTTTAATCTTCTATAGTTTTCTAAGATTTTAGGACTTTTACATCCCTCCCCAGGGGACGCTTTCTAGTTTGACCTTTTGATTAATTGGATTGAGGACTTGTGGTCGGCTTCTCAGTTTCGCTCTAGAGGCTGAGTTTGAATAGGGCCATGTCTCCCTTGTCAATGCTGAAGTCATTCCTGCCAAGGGCTTCACGCTGGTTTTGCAGTACTTCTGCGGTTGGCGCTCAATGGTTTTGTTGCAAAAAATATTTTCTTAGGAACTTGCGATGGGTTTTAACTGTTTGGATGCCCAGATTTTACAGCGGGCGTGGGAGGTCTACGGCTCTCCGCTCTACGTGTATGACTTTGCCCGTATGGAGCGGCAGTTCGACCAATTGCAGGGCTGTCTACCGGCTAATTTTCGACTTCACTATGCTCTTAAAGCCAATGCCAACCTGTCTATTTGCCGTCGCTTTGCCCAACTGGGGGCGGCGGCTGAGGTTAGCTCTCTGGGTGAGCTAATTACGGCTCTCAGGGTAGGCTTTGCCGTTGAGGACATTGTCTTTACTGGGCCTGGAAAAAGTCGCCAGGAGTTGCTGGCTGCTTTGGAGAAAGGTGTTGGTCTGATCGTGGTGGAATCCCTCAGCGAGGCCAGGCGGCTCAACGAGTTAGCGATGCAGCTCGGTGTCACTCAACGGATTTTACTGCGGGTAAACCCGGCCTTTCGCACCGCCAACAGTTGCGAGGTGCGGGCCGATGGGGCCAGTTGCGACACGCTCAAACCCATTCAAATGAATGGTCAGGGGGCCAGCAAATTCGGGGTCGATGAAGAGTCTCTGGATGATGTCATCCGAACATTGCAAACCCTTCCCAGGCTGGCTCTGGGCGGCATTCACGTTTTTACCGAAAGCAATGTGCTGGACTACCGCCAACTTGTAGAGGCCTGGGTCAATACCGTGGCGATCGCGGATCGCCTGCGCCAGAGCGGTCTACCCATTGACATCCTGGATTTTGGCGGCGGCATTGGCATTGCCTACAACGCTGTAGACGGTGAGTTTGACACCCACACCTTTGGGGAGGAGCTGCGATCGCGCTTTGCCAACGTCCCCCAACCCTACCACTGCATCCTGGAAATGGGCCGCTACCTGGTAGGAGAAGCGGGCTACTACCTGGCCGAAGTACTGGATGTCAAAGCCTCTAAGGGCCAGCGATTTGTCATTCTCCACGGTGGCATCCACAACCTCTATCGCACCCCTGCCATGCAAAACGCCAGCAAGTACCTGCGAGTGCTGGGTAAAGAACAGTCACCCACTCAGCCAGCGGTACTGGCAGGCCAGTTACCCACCCCAGTAGATGTTATGGTGCGCGGCGTAGAACTACCCGACGACATCGCCCTTGGGGATGTGGTTGCGATCCACAACTGCGGGGCCTATGGCTTCAACCACTCCCTCACCAACTTTGCCTTACATCCCTACCCCGCCGAAGTGGCCTACCTCAACGGCGAACTGCTGCCGATTCGCGATCGCGGTGCCTATGAGGATTTCTTTGTCCACCAGCGACTTATCGAAGCTCAGGCGTTTTGAGTTTTGAATTCTGAATTCCCCTCCCGGGAGGGGTAGGGGTGGGTTTTGAGTTTTGAATTTTGAACTCAGACGATCACATCCAGTATCCTACTTTCTTACAAACCTCCATGACTCTAGAAAACCCAGTCACCATTGGCATTCGTCGCGAAAATGACCGCAAGTTTGAAGCCAGAACCCCGCTCATTCCGGCCCATGTGCAGCAGATAACATCACGCTGGCCCCAGGTTAATGTTCTGGTGCAGCCCTCCCCATTGCGGGCTTTTTCTGAGGCCGAGTATCGAGCGGCAGGAGCCGTTATTGAGGAGGATCTTTCCTCGGCAGATCTCATCCTCTGTGTCAAAGAAGTCTACCCTGACCAGCTTATTGACCACAAAACCTACCTGGTGTTTGCCCATGTAATCAAGGGGCAAACGGGCAACATGGGGATTTTGCAGGCGCTGCTGGAGCGCGGCATTACCCTGGTAGATTACGAAGGCATTACCAATGACCAGGGGCAGCGCACGGTTTTCTTTGGCCGCTCGGCGGGCCATGCCGGTATGTTAGAAACCCTGCGAGCCCTGGGGCAGCGCTGGGCAGCCCTGGGGCAAGCCTCCATATTCAGCCAGCTGAAACCGATTTATGAGTATCCCAACCTGGCCGCCGCCCTAGCTGATTTGGATGAGATGGCGCTGGTTATGCAGAACAATCCGCTGGCCCTGGGCATGGCTGATTCCCCCCTGGTGGTGGCCATTGCGGGTATGGGGAACGTAGGCCAGGGCGCGGCAGACATTCTCAATCACCTGCCCCACGAAATGGTCAGACCCCAGGATTTGGCAGCCCTGAGTCATTCTGGCAGGCGTGGCCTCTTTACCTGCAAATTACAAAAGGCTGATTTGCTGCGTAATGCCGCCGGGGAATTTGACCCAGCCGACTATCAGGCCGACCCCTTGAGCCACCACAGCATTTTGCCAGAGCTGTTGCCTCACCTGTCTGTGCTGGTAAATTGCGTGTTCTATGCGCCGCAATTCCCTAAGATTTTGCCTCAGCCGGCGTTTCGGCAGGCCTGGTTAGATCGGCCTCAGCGGTTGCAGGTGGTGGGCGACCTCAGTTGTGACCCGCCCAATGGCAGCGTGGCCTGTAGTGTTACGGCGGGGGATTTGTACAACCCTGTTTTTGATTACGACCCGGTTTCTGGGCAGATTGTCGATGCCTTTGGCCAGGATACGGTCACCGTTATGGCGGTGGATAACCTCTGCGCCGGTCTGCCAGTGGATGCATCGGTGGCCTTTAGCACCATGCTGATGCCCTATTTGGAGGCGCTTATCCATACGGACTGGGCAGCGGCTGATTTGTCCGCAGGTCTGCCGCCAGACTTGCAGCGGGCCGTGGTAACTCACCAAAACCACCTCACAGAGCGGTTTCGCTATTTGCAGAAGCCGTTACAGGATAGTTTGCCGTGGCCGTCTACCCCCGTATTGGTTGGCTAGGTTGCCCCAACGGTCACCAGCCGAACAGACCTCAGAGTTCAGAATTCCGCTTGCTTTGACCTCCCCTGCCCTTTTTCTTAACCATTCTGACCATGAAAACTCAATCCCCGGCTTGGAACTTCCCCCAGAAGCTCTTGCTGTATGCTGTGCTCGTTCTGGGTTTTGCGGCTGTGACGGTGGTTTTACCCTGGCCTTACAAGCTCATGCCCCAACTCCTGCTGGGGGCCATGTTTGCCCACGGGGTTGAACTAGAGCATGAGCTCATTCACCAAAAGCATTTTTCGGGCCGTTGGCGGCGGTTAGTGGGGACAGCCCTAGGGCTGCCAATGCTGGTAGATTTCACCCGCTACCGGGTTACCCACAGCCATCATCATCGAGCGCTGGGAACGCCAGAGGATGAAGAATCCTTTGCCTACAATTTTGACCAGTTGGCCACGCCGCTAGGATTACTCACTCACCTCTCAATGCTTGGGCACTATCGCTCGGTGCTAAAGCGCATCGGCATGGCCATGCGGGGCGATCGCGCCGCTCTTCAGGCCGACATGGGCAAGGCCGGACGCCATCTGTCTGCCCAACGTTTGAGCGGCATTCACCAGGGATATCTAATTTTTGCCGGGGCAATTGGCCTGGCCGTGGGTTTTTCGGTAGTGGGGCAAACCACGCTATTTCTCCAGTTGTGGGCTATACCGCTGCTCCTGGCTAGCCCCATTCACGCGCTCATTGAGCTGCCAGAACACTGGGGTTGCCAGCCTAACACTACAGCTATCACCGTCAATACCCGCACTATCCTGCCCAGCCGGTTTATGGATTGGTTTACCAACGGCAACTGTTGGCACGTAGAGCATCACACCAAACCCGCTATGCCAATGCAGCAGTTGCCAATTCTGCACCACAGTCTGGCCCCTAGCATCAAGTATCTCAATCATGGCTACCGCGAGTTCTACCAGGAGTTTTTAGCCGCCCTGGTCAGTCAGAAACAGAGAGCCTAGTACCGAAAGGCAGAAGTAGGAAGGCAGAAGGCAGAAGGCATAACTAGTACACTAGGGCCGCAATAAGCCTACTGGTCAAAATGCTTCAAACACTAACGCTGTGAGGATTTTGCCCTTTGAATTTTGCCTTTTGAATTTTGATATTAGGGCAGCGCCGCAATCTTGATGACATCAGGATAGCCCGGGTTGCCGTGGATCACCACACTACGCTGGTTGGCATGGAGATGGCGCACCAGGGCGTAGATGATTTCAATCTCCTGGGGAAAGCCAGATTTTTCGGCCAGTTCCGCCAGGCTCAGGGGGCAGGGGCTCTGGCGCAGGGCGTTGACCACCGCGTGCTGAAGGTTCAGCACTTCGGCGGCGGCTTTTTTGCCCGCTTCTACGCCGGGCTGGTGGTAGGCGTTGATGTTGACCAGGGAGGCATAGAGCCCCACAGCCCGCTCATAGAGGGCGATCACGGCCCCCACGGTGTGAGCGTTGACTTCCGGGATAGTCAGGGTAATAGACTCGCGGGCATTGTCGTAAAGGGCTTTACGGGTGCCCTGCAAAAAGCCAAACAGGTAATCCCCAGAGGTGACGCCCGGTTCAATTTCTGCTGAATCGCCCTGGCGGTCTTTCAGCACTTCAATGAAGGTAACGAAGAAGCTGGGCACTCCCTCCCGAAGCTGCTGCACGTAGGCATGCTGGTCGGTAGACCCCTTGTTACCGTAAACCGCAATGCCCTGGTAGACCACGTTGCCATCCAGGTCTTTTTCCTTACCGAGGGACTCCATCACCAACTGCTGCAGGTAGCGGCTAAACAGCAGCAGGCTGTCTTTGTAGGGCAGCACCACCATGTCTTT
>CAYUBC010000162.1:0-7900 GCA_964442885.1 uncultured bacterium
TGTTGCTGTCCTTGTCGTAGCGTACCTTGTCGGGGTTGTTGATGAACCGCTGGGCGTCGGTTTCGAGCTGGGCCTCTACAATATCGGGCAAGTAGGCTTCGTTGCGTAAAATTGGGCAGCCCTGGGCTGCACATACCAGGGCAAAGTGAATGCGCGGTTCCTGAAAAATCGGTCGTAGCCTCTGGTGCTCAATCTGGTTCAGGCTCAGGGATTCACCATTAAGGCTATAAATCGGACGGGTAAAAAAATTCAGAAACTCAAGCCAGTTAGGCACGCCCAAAAGCTGAGGCCGAATTGAGTGAATTGGATATTTCGCCAACACCTGCTGAATGGTCAGAGCGTTGTAGAGGTTCAGCAGCAGCGCTAGATGCTCATCTGGCGACAACTGAGGCACGGCCACCGGGCGCAAAGAATCTAGCCAGGCCGCTAGGGTGTGCTTGGCTTCTTGCTGCCAGCGAAAATAATTGACCTGCCCCTGATCGTTAACGTAGTCTTGCAGCATCGAATCCCAGGGGACGAAATCTAACATGGGTAACACCTGCTCAGGGTGAGGCAATGGTTGGCGTGAGGCTCAAGTGATGACGATTACTAACTATCTTACTCAACCCTTACGAAGCGTCCTCTGGCTCTGGATACAGCGCTGGGTAAACCGCTCATTTCCAACCGTGCGCCCCCTTACCACCCAGCATCTCGCGGACTGGTTGAGGTCTGACCAAGCGCCGCCGCTGCTGCTGGATGTGCGCACCGCCGAAGAATTTGCTGTTAGCCACCTGCCCACCGCTCACCACGCCCCCGATGTTAACACCGTCAGCCAGATGGCCCTGGCGCCGCATCAGCCTGTAGTGGCCTACTGCTCAGTGGGGTATCGCTCGGCTCGGCTTGTGGCCCAGCTTCAGGCGCAGGGCTTCACCCAGGTCTACAACCTGGAGGGGTCGCTATTTCAGTGGGCCAACGAGGGCCGCCCGCTGGAGGTCACAGGCCAGCCCACCGACCAAGTTCATCCTTACAACGCAGTTTGGGGATTGCTACTCCAACCTTCTGTGCTGAGACATCGTTAAAGATCTCTTATTAATAAATACCTTGCAACCTTCAGGGGGGCCATAAAACCCTTGCCAAGACCAGCGGCGAAGTCTTACCGATAGGAAAGCTACAGGTTTTGAGCGGACCTTAATATTGAAAATATTGAACTAATTATGCCAAATTGCCGTCTTCAATACAGAAATGTGTCAGAGCATTTATAAGAGGTATTTCCCATGAAGACGACCCAATTGATTTTAGCCGGTGTCATTGGCCTCTCCAGTGCAATTACCTATGCGATGGCTAGCCAAGCCGAGGAAACTACCTGTCAGGGCAACCTGGCAGAGACTACGGTTGATAACCTGCGAGTCCCCGATGGTGCAATTTGTACTCTGGTTAATACCCGGATTGAGGGCAATATTAAGGTCGAATCTGGGGCCGTGTTGAATGCCAGCGGTGTTAGCGTTGAGGGCAATATTCAGGCCGAAAATGCCACTCAGGTGATTGTTGATAGCCAGTCTACAGTGGGAGGTAGTATTCAAATTAAACAATCAGAGACCGCTAGCATAATTGATACCACGATTGGCGGAGACCTGCAATTTGAGCAAAATACACTGCCACTGCAAGCCGTCGGCAATACCATTGGCGGTAATCTGCAGGCCTTTAGCAACAGCAATGGTCTTACAGTTATCGCTAACCGCATTGACGGTAATTTACAGTGCAAAGAAAATAGTCCTGCACCTACCGGCAGTGACAATATTGTCAGCGGTAACAAAGAAGACCAGTGTGCTGCCCTTTAGATCTTCCCATCAGTAAGCGTCTGTAATGTTTATCGGCTAAACTCTCTACTGATTTAAGGCAGAGAGTTCAGCACGACTATCGTGATTCAGAGTGCGTTGTGGCCTTTCCCAACGCACTCTGTCGGTTTATTATGGGCCTACTAGAAACACCCAAAAGTTTAAGCCTGAAGGCTGATCTCAAAACCCTACAAGGCATGACAAAACCTGTATTGATACACGCCAATGCTCTCTCGTCTTCCGTTACCTGGCGACACTATTTTGAGCACAATGCCCAGACCTTAATGCCCATCCCCTGGGGAGAAACCGGAGATTTGTCCACCGCAGAACGTCACCAGATTGCGGCCTCAGTGCAGAACTTCCAGGTAGGGGAAAGCTCGGAGGGGCGGCATCTTTTGCAGGCGGCTCAGCGCTACGCCCAGCAGGTGGGCGATGGGGACTACGTCGCCGCGATTCGCCTGTTTATTGCCGAAGAACAGCGCCACGCCCGCGATTTAGGCCAGTTTCTCGACCGCAACCACATTCCCCTGCTCAAAACCACGCCGCAGGATCGTGCCTTTCGCTGGCTGCGGCGACGGTTCAACAGTCTCGAAGTATCCATCGCTGTGCTGATTACCGCCGAAATTATCGCCACGGTTTACTATGCCGCCCTTAGGGAGGCTACCCAATCCCCCACCCTTCAGGCGCTGTGCCAGCAAATCCTGCACGATGAAGCCAAACACGTCCAGTTCCAGGTCGAACGCCTCCATTACCTGCGCCGCCATCGCCCCTGGCCGCTGCAAACCCTCACCATGACCCTGCAACGGGGACTATTTGGCCTCACCAGCCTGGCAATTTGGCCTGTGCATCAACCCGTGTTTCGCCTGGCTGGGCTATCGTTTCAGGAATTTTGGCGGGCCGGTTGGCAAGCCTTTGATGCTTCTTTTACTGCACCTGAAGCCTAAGCTTCTCCGCGTGGCGGCCTTACCCCTTCCCCTGCTTCCGCAGTGCGCCCTGAAACACTCGCTTGCCAATGGGGTCTACCCCAGAGGGCAGCATGCGTAGAGGGCCGGGTTCGCCAGCGCTGGCGGTTAGGGGTTCGTAGGCAATGGTGATGGGGAAGTCTCGCTGCTCAAAGGCGGCGAGCAAATCCTGCCGGGGTTTGTTGGCGGGGTCTACAAAGGCGGGTTCGTAGTCAAAGAAGGCCTGGGTCTGGCCATCCACCTGGATGTTTCTGGCTCGCAGGTCTTCCTCGTAGGTGAGGGTGTAGTTGAGGAAGTCGGGATTGGTCTGGCCAAGCTGGATGCGATCGCGAATCACCATGCGGTTGTTCACCCGCAGGCTGTACTGGCTATTGGCCAGGTCGTCATCGGCAAAGTAGAGGCGCTTCAGGTCGCCCTTGGCCGACAGCCCTACCCGCTTGCCCGCCGGGAGTTTGAGGCCATCCAGCTCAAACCCAGAACTGCGGGATACCTGCCGCTCGGTCAACGAAAAGCCCTCTGGCGTAGACGAGTCGAAGGTATAGGTGTTGGTATTGTCACTCAGGTTGATGGAGAGTTTGGGAATTTCTGTCGCTCGATTGGTGACAAAGGTGAGTTCTGGCCCCGTCGTGTTAGGCACCACGTAGAGGGTCAGCGCTTCGTCCGGAGCCAGGGTCAGCCCTTCAAAGTTGGCGGTGTAACCCGGCCCGGTAAGTTGCAGCGTGGCGGGTTTGGCCACAGCCGTCGCAATCCCTTGCAAAGTGATTTGAAAGGGCTGATCCAGGCTCTCCGCTGGCAGGTGGTAGCTAGCGGGAACGTCCCGGTTCAGCCCCCCTTTGAAGGGCACCAGCGCCACCTGCTCCGTGACGGTGGAAGCCGCTAAAACCGCAGGCTCCACCCCGTAGGGCTGCACCGTCATCTGCCCTTCGCCAGTCAGGGTAATATCCACAGGCAGCAGTGGTGGCTCTGGGGCGGTAGGCTCAGTCGAAACTGGCGCGGCGCTGCAAAAGGGACAGGTAAAAGGCCCGGTCACCCCTGGCGTTGCTGGAGTGTCTGGCTGTCGCCAGGAAAGCTGAGTAAAATCCAGGGTTTTGCTCTGGGCATCGCCCTTAAAGGCTGGCGCACTGGGCGTGGGTTGATAGGCCCAGGTATCCGCCACCGTGTCAAACTCCACATGCAAATCTGTGGGGCTATTGGCTCGCCCAACCGGATAGTTGCTGTCGTAGACGTAGACCCAGTATTTGCCCTCACCGCGATCCTCAATGCGGTAGGGTGTGATGGCGTGGCCCTCAGTCAGAAGGCCTTCTAGAATGCGGTAAATGCCTATCGTCACGGGGTCGCCAGAGCCCGTCAGAAAGATATTCAAGATCGACAGGAGGATCTGAGTCGGGGTGCGGCTGTCGCGAATAGCCTGGGTTTGCTGAAACACCTCCGGCACGCTCTGCATGAGGAACAGGTTGGCAATGTAGGTTTGCAGGTCAAACAACGTCCGCACCAGCCCAAACACCGTGCGCCCCAGCAAAAAGTTAACCAACCGCTGCCACCAGGGAATTCGCGGCGGCGGTGGCTGCCAGAGCGAGAGCACCGCTGCGGCCATGCCCTCAGAAATGCCCTGAGTCATCCGTCCGAGCTGAGTTTTGAGCCAGTCCTGGGCGGCGGAGGTAAGCACGCAGGTTCTTACCTCCTGCCCAATGCAAACCTGGGTGCCAAACAACTGCTGGAGTTGCTCGGTCATCACCTCTTCCCAGGCGGCGGCGTTGCGCTGCAGGTCAATGGCCTCAATCAGTTCCTGGTTAGAGAACTGAAAGGTATTCACCGCTGGGTCAAAGTCAGGCAGCGAGAGGGTGCCGCCAGGAAGCTGCTGTAATTGGGCCAGCAAGCTGTCTGGGTTGAACGCTAAACCATCCTGACCCGTCGAGGCGGCATTGCTGACCGCGGCTAGTTGGGGGGAAATCCCCGCGTCCAGAGCGATTCTACCCTCTGCCACGGCCCTGCCAACCAGCGACCCAGAGCCAGCCCGCTCTGCGGCGGTTGACCAGGCGGCCAAGGCCCCGTAGGGAGACCATTGCACGGTTAGGAACAGAGTGAGGAGGGCGATCGCCCACCAGCGCAGGCGGCGAAACAGGCGGCATGGAGTCATCGGCTCGTCAGATTATCGTGGGATTGAGATCAGGTGGCCTTGCCCAATAGTTGTATAACTTTGAACCGCAATCGGACAACCGCCAGCATCATTGACCTATTCTAGGGTGCTCGTAGTAGGGTTGTTTCGGACTACCCCAAACCTCAGGAATGCCCCCATGCTGAACTACATCACCCTTCCCGATCACCTGCTGCCGCCGGTGACCCCCTACTCCCATGCCGTGCGGGCCGGGGACTTTCTCTTTGTGACTGGCCAACTGGCTGAGGATCCGGTGACGGGGGAGATTAACCGGGGGCCATTGGTGGATCAAACCAGACGGGTGATGGATAACCTCAAACTGGTGCTTGAACACGCGGGGTCTAGCTTTGACCAGGTGGTGATGGCGCGCATTTTTCTCACCGACTTTCGGGACTATGAGGCCGTCAACCAGGTCTACGCCTCCTACTTTAGCGATAGCCACCGCCCCAGTCGCACCACGGTGGGGGTGATTGGGCTGGCCGGGCAGGGCGATGTTGAAATTGATTTAATTGCCTACTGCGGCGACTAGGCCTAGGGCTGGCTTTACTCAAAAATCGGCGGCCAGAGGTCGGCAATGGAGACTTCCCAGCCAGGCAGCAAGTCAGCCACGGTTAAGCGATCTTCATTGGTAAGGGTGATGGGCGCTTGCCCAGGACGAAAGACAGTAGCGGTCTGGGTTTCGGGATTGAGCAAAATGCCGACCTGGGTGCCTAAGGACAGAAATTCCTGAATCTTGGCCTCCAGTTCTTCGATGGCATCTGTCGGTGATTTGACTTCCACCATCAGGTCTGGGGCTAGTTCGGCAAAGGCACGGGGGCTGCGCTTGAGCCGTTCTGCGGCCACAAAGGAGGCGTCGGGAGCCCGCACATCGCGATTGGGCAGACGAAAGCCAGCGCTAGAGGCCGTGACTCGCCCAAGCTTGCGAGGCCGCACCCAGTTGCGGATTTGGGCAATGACCTCTGCCGCCACTTCATCGGACTCAAAGCTAGATGGGCTCATCACAATCACCCTGCCGTTGACCAACTCCAGGCGATGATTGGGATGCTGCGCCTGAAAGGCTTCCAGATCCTCAAGAGTAAGTGCCATGACGACCTCTTTGCTGAATGCCATCTCAGTCCATTCTGGCATGTCTCGGCGGTCACTCCCTAAGGCATCCGGCATGAGCAATATTCCGTCCGATAAGGGTCGTGGTTTGGGGCTAGGCGATGAGCCATCAGCCCCATCTATGGCCAGAGGCGCGATCCGTCCCAGCGCTTACTCAAACACTGGGGGCCAGAGGTCGGCAATGGGGACTTCCCAGCCAGGCAGCAAGTCAGCTACGGTTAAGCGGTCGTCATTGGTGAGGGTGAGGGGCGCTTGCCCAGGCCGAAAAACGGTAGCAGTTTGGGTTTCGGGATTAAGCAAAATGCCGACCTGGGTGCCCAAGGACAGAAATTCCTGAATCTTGGTCTCCAGTTCTGCGATAGTATCCGTCGGTGACTTGACTTCCACCATTAGGTCTGGGGCCAGTTCCGCAAAGGCGCGGGGGCTACGCTTCAGCCGTTCTGCCGCCACAAAGGAGGCATCGGGCGCCCGCACATCGCGATTGGGCAGACGAAAGCCAGCGCTAGAGGCCGTTATCCGACCTAGCTGACGGGGGCGCACCCAGTTACCCAAAGACCGCACCACCTCTGCCGCCACTTCATCGGACTCAAAGCTAGATGGGCTCATCACAATCACCCTGCCGTTGACCAACTCCAGGCGATGATTGGGATGCTGCGCCTGAAAGGCTTCCAGATCCTCAAGAGTAAGTGCCATGACGACCTCTTTGCTGAATGCCATCTCAATTCATTCTGGCATGTCTCGGCGGTCATTCCAGAGGATATCCAGCCTCTCCCCTACCCGCCGGATACTCAAGGGGCCTGGGCATCACGGGTGTTGCTAGCCGCCAAAATTCCACATCACGGGATTGTCATCCACTGCATCTGTAACGGTGCGGCTGATGGTATCCAGCACTTGCAAGTCTTCAGGGGCAAGGTGGATGGCAGCGACTTTGGCATTTTCCCTGGCTTGCTCGGCCTGGCGGGCTCCCACAATGGCGGTGGTTTGGGGCTGGGCAATCAGCCAGGCCAGGGCCAGATTGCCCAGGGAAGTCTGGTAGCGCTCGGCAATGGGCCGTAGCTGGGCCAGGGCCGCCTGGGCTTTGGCGTAGAGGGGCGGTTGAAACAGCTTATTTTTGCTGCGGATGTCTTCTGGGGGGAACTGGTGGTCGGGGCCAAACTTGCCGGTGAGCAGCCCCTGGGCCAGGGAGGAGTAGGCCAGCACGGTCAGGTTGTGGTCGATGCAGTAGGGCAGTTGGTCGGTTTCAACCCCGCGCCAGAATAGAGAGTAGGGCGGTTGCAGGCTGTCAATGGGGCCATACTGGGCAGCGGCTTCGAGTTGCGATCGCGAAAAGTTGGACACCCCAATGGCGCGAATTTTGCCCTGCTCCTTGAGCTGGTTGAGCGCGCCCATAGTTTCCCCAATGGGCACGACCTCGCTGTTAAAGGCCCCGGCGGGCCAGTGGATTTGGTAGAGGTCGATGACCTCGGTTTGCAGCCGACGCAGAGAGTTTTCGCACGCCTCGATGACCTGCTCGGCCTTGAGGTGGTTGGGGAAGACCTTGGTCGCCAGGACTACGCGATCGCGCACGCCCCCCAGCGCTTTGCCCACCAGGGTTTCTGAATAACCATCGCCGTAAATCTCCGCCGTGTCAAAGGTGGTAATACCGGCATCCAGGGCGGCCCGCATCGCCTCAATCACCGTGTCATCCTCAATGCCGACCCAGCCCTTTTTGCCAGCCTGCCAGGTGCCAAAAATAATCGGGGTGATGGCGATGTCGGTATTGCCCAGGCGACGAGTTTGCATAGAAAAGTACCGGGTAAGTGGCCTGTTTAAGCATATCGAGCTAAGCAGCAGTCAGGCTCAGTAGATCACAAACACGCTCTTTT
>CAYUBC010000163.1:0-7876 GCA_964442885.1 uncultured bacterium
TTTCTGAGCCCGCAACACCAGACCTGTTCGACAATCCGTTTGCCGAGTCGTCTGGGCCTCAAGCTGTAGCAGGCAACCTCTGGAACGACCTGGAGGAAGCAACTCCTGACCAGAGCCACGATACCGTAGATAGTCTGTTCACAGACGCTGAAAGCCCTGGGGCTGAGGCGGCCCCTGAGCAGGACTACGATACCGTGGGCACTTTGTTCACAGACGCTGAAAGCCCCGAAGCTTGGCCATCAGAGCCCCCTGTTTCGGAGGCTCCGTGGACGGTAGACAACGTACCTGGGCCATCCAGGGCTGAGCAGGGCTTAGCAACGTCCGAAAGTCTAGCCTTAATCCTCACGGAGCTAGATCTCAGCCTGGGGCCAGATATGCCCGTTGTGGGTGAATCGGGGCTAACGTTGGAAGATTTGCAGGCTCTGTCGGACAATTCACCGAAAATTGAAGCGGCGATCGCCGCCGAATTCTCCCCCAGTCTGGATCTCTTTAGTGAGCTGGGGAATACTCCCAGCGCCCCAGATAGCGAGGCTAGCCTGGATTTGTTTAGCCCTGACCTGGCAGAATCTGCCGCGCCTCCATTAGAATGGCCCGCCGCCGAATCGCCGCGCTCAGAGCCGACGCTGAATCTGGATAACTTACTCGGTGAACTCAGCTTTGACTCACCCCCGGCTAATCTCTCTAACTCAGGGATAGAAGGTAGCGGGCCGCTTTCTCCAGAGCTATCCCCAACTCTGGATGACCTGAGCTTTAGTCTGGATACACCCAGCCTGGATAACGTGCAACCGGGCTGGACGGAACCAAGCCCCTGGCCCGGTTCAGCCGCTGTGGATAATCCCGACTGGCTGGGGGAACTGTCTGAAGCGGCTCCGGAGGAGTTGGCAGGGTCGTTTCCTGTCGATAATCCGGAGTCGATGGAATTGTTCTCTGTAGAGAACCCAGAGTTAATCAGGTCGTTTCCGGTAGACAACCCGGAGTTGATGGACGCCTTCCCGGTAGACAACCCGGAGGCACTGACGTTTCCGGTAGACAACCCGGAGTTGATGGACGCCTTCCCGGTAGACAACCCGGAGGCACTGACGTTTCCGGTAGACAACCCGGAGTTGATGGACGCCTTCCCGGTAGACAATCTGAAGGAATTGACGTTTCCGGTAGACAACCCTGAAGAATTGTCGTTTCCGGTAGATAATCCGGAGGCGTTTGACGGCTTTCCCGTAGACAACCTGGACATGCTGGGGGCCTCTATACAGCCTGATCTACCGGTGGCCGATGCCCCGATGACCCTAACTGACTTTGGCCAGAGCTTTGAAACCCCAGCCGCACCGCTGCCAACAACCGCGGATGCTACCGCCAGCCAGGCTGTGGAAGAAGAGAGCGACTGGCTGCGAGAAATGAGCCTAGACAGCATTCTCGATGCGGCTGGGGATTCTTCCTATCGTGCCACGGCCCCTGAGCCCTTGCTGGCAGGGCCGCTGAGCCTGGATCTGGATCTGGATCTTGGCCTGGAGGATGCCTCTGGTCAAGTTGAGCAGCCACAGACCGGCTTTGACGAATTCGGTAGTGATGCACCGCCAGCCCAGGAGGTAGTGCAGCCTGAGCCCGTTTCCTCAGAATTCGGTTCCGACGCCATGGTGTCTGACCTGGAGGTGCCCCTGCTTTGGGTGGGCGGCGATGAAAGTTTAGAGGACGTTTCAATCCTGTCTGGCGCTCCGGTGGACGGTGGCATCCCGACTGATGGGTGGGATTTTGGCGATAGCGCTGAGTTAGTGCCGGGCGATGCCGCTCCTGGCGATGCACCGCTCGATGGGGCTGAGCGGGTTCCCGGTGATGTCGCCCCGGAGGATACGGCTCTCAGCGATGACATTTTCAATGACTTGGAGAGCCTCCTCGCTCTGGAGCCTGAGCCTCAGCCTTTGCAGGCCGACCAGCCGTTGCAAGCCGACTCAGCTATTGTCAATCGGGAAGCTTTCGAGACTCCTGAGGTGACTACCGAAAGCCTGATTGCGGCTGCCGCTTTACCCGTTGCCATTGCGCCCATTCCTACCGCCCCCACGCCCACGGCTCCAGTAGCAGCGGAGCCAGCCCCCATTGCCCCGCCGCCCTCAGGCGATGCCTCGCCGCCAGAGGCGGAAACCAGCCGCTGGTGTTTGGGGCTAGATTTAGGCACCACGGGGCTATCGGCGGTGCTGCTAGAACAGCCGAGCGGCCAGGTGTATCCCCTCTATTGGGTGGATAACACCATTTCTGGCGCAACGGCGGATAAATTCTTTCGGTTGCCGGTACTGGCCTCGGTGCGGGTACCGGCAGAGGAAGGCTATTTGGTGCAGTCGGTGGGGTCTTCTGCGCTGACAGTCAACTGGGGTAACCCGGACGCCACCGAGGATAATACGGTCATGCTGAAGGGGTTGAAACCCTTGCTAAAGCTCGGCATTCCCCTGGCGGCGGTAGAAGGCGCAGCCGCTCAACCCCAAATTCAGTGCGCCGATGGCCTGCCCCTGCCCTTGCAAGCCTTGCAGGAGGCATTGCAAGGGGTGTTGGCAACCTTGCCCAAATCTTTTCAGCCTGGGGCTCCCTTTACGGTGGGTGCGGTGGGTTTGGAACCCGCTATCCTGGCTCAGGCCTTAAACCAGTTGGCTGGGGTGGTAGTCAGCTACCCGGCCAACTGGCCGGATAGCTATACCTTTAACCTGCGAGAAGCGGTGTTGGGTGCGGGGCTAATTGCCAGCCCCGACGATATCTATTTTGTGGAGGATGCCGTTGCCGCTGTGCTCTCTGGCTTACCCGACCCGCAAATCCCCCCTGTCGATAGCCAGGGTCAGCCCATCCATCAGCAAACTCTCTATGCCTGCCACTGGGTAGGCGGCACTGTGGCTATTTCCGCCGGGGCCACGGTCACGGAGGTGAGTCTGGTCAACCTGCCAGACCCCCTGGCCGACCTCACCTATGCCAACTTTGCCCTGCACTCCATGAGCTACGCCGGAGATGCCATTGACTTAGACATTGTCTGCCAGCTCCTGCATCCTGCCGAACGCCGGCAGGCCCGCACCGACAACAGCTACCGCCCCAACTCTGAAGCCGCTGGTGGCTGGAGCTGGCAAACCGCCATGCCCGAACTCAAGGCTGCTCATTGGGACGACCTGGGCTTAGATAGCCTGGAGTTTCCTCGCCCCGCTGAGCCTGATCCAGCTCGGCGGCAACAATTGCTCCAGCGGTTGGAATCCTCGCCCCTGGGCCAGAGTGTGTTGGATGCGGCTCGGCATCTAAAAATCATCCTCCAGCATCAGCCTCAGTTTGAGCTAGAGCTGGCCGACCAGCACTGGGTAGTGCGCAGCAAAGACCTGGAAGACCGGATTATTCTGCCCTACATTCAGCGCATAAACGGCCACCTGAATCGGCTGCTCAGCGAAGTAGGGCTTTCTAGCCAGGCCATTAACCAGGTGATTTGCACCGGCGGTAGTGCCTCGCTGCCCAAAATGGCCCGGTGGCTGCGGCAAAAGTTCCCCAATGCCACCATCGTGCAGGATACTTACCACAGCGATCGCCCCCCCAGTTGCAGCCGGGTGGCCTACGGGCTGGTTAACCTGGCCCGCTATCCCCAGGTGCTAGACATCACCCGCCACCAGTACAGCGACATGTTCTTGCTGATGGAGTTGCTACGCACCTTTCCCGACCAGCCCATGCCCCTGGAGGGCCTGCTGCACCTGCTGAAGGAACAGGGCCTCAACGTGGAGGTTTGTGAGCCCCATCTAATGGCGCTGCTGGAGGGTCGGCTTCCCCCTGGGCTGCTGCCGATGGCGGCCAACAATCCCGTTGTTCTGCCCACCGATGATGAAACCATTACGGCTCTTGCTACCACGCCACTGTTCAGTCGGCCTAATCCCCAAATCTACGTTCCCAATCCGCAGCAGTGCGAACGCCTGCGCCTATACCTGGGGCGCTTGCTCAGCGACAAGCAGCAGACTCTAGTAGATCCGCTTCTGACGAGGCTAACGGCGTTGAGTGTTAAGGGCTAGGAGGCCGTAACCCTTAGGCGTAAGGTGATTGCTTGGTTGTGCCAAGGATTAGGCCGTGGGGATGTGGTCAGATTTTTAATTCAGGCGATCACGACACGGCCTACTGATTTCTAATGCTTTTTTCTAATGAATTTGTTCTCGTACCCATTGACGAAATGCCTTTATCACTTTATTTCTACCCAAGGTTTTGCTGCCTCTCAAATAATCAGGAATTATTTGCTTCAGATCTAAACCTGGGAAATTGGGGCTTTCTAACACTTCCTGGTATTTCCCAAGTTCCAGCACGTTAATTTGCAGATTCCCCTGATCAAATCGCCAAAGTTCTGGCACCTGCAATGCCTCATAAATACTGGGATGAGTTCGAGAGGTAACATCAATCTCGATCGCAAGATCAGGAGGTGGATCGACACTTAAATCAATTCGCTTCTTGCCGCGAATCGTCGCCTCATTTTGAATATAAAAACATTGATCAGGCTCTAATCCCTGCGTCGTAGGCTTTTTAAAGGTTGTTGAACCTAAACTACGAAACTCAACATCCAACTCTTCTAATAATGCCTTAATCAAATCACCAATAATCTCTTTATCATCCTCATGTTCTGGTAAGGGCATCATAATCTCCAGCAGCCCGTTACTGTACGCCAACCGAGACCCGCGGTGATCTCCTAATTCGTCCAGGATGGTTTCAAATTCTTGCCAGGTGATATCCTGCAAAATGACTCGCTGACCCGGTGGAATAGTGATTCGACGTAACTCTAGCAACATGGTTTTACCCCATCCAATAAACCATCCAACACCGTTCCTCACAATGTAGAAAAGTCGATACCATGTTTGCCATCGTTAGGCTATCAGCCTGGCGGTACCTCGCCACCATCTGGGGAAGGGGCGCTGGGGTTGTCGGGTTGATAGGTCGGGTCGCTGGTGGCATCAGGTTGATAGGTCGGGTCGCCCTCCGGGGTTGGCTCATTCTCCATGTCGGTACTGTTGTCTGAGCCGTTGTCTGGCTCAGGGGAGGCTGTACTGGGCCGACCCACCGGGGCCAGGGGCTGGTTGAGTTCGGTATGGGTAGCGTCCGTCAGGCGGCGAATCAATTCGCTGGCTCGGCCATCGTTATTGGGCCGTTGCACCATCAGCGCCAGCACATAGCGCTGACCATTGGGAGTATCGACCAGGGCCACATCGCCCAGGGCCATGGCAATGTCCCCTGTCTTGTTGGCGATAATGGAACCATCGGTGAGGCTGTAGGCAATTAGGCTGCGGTTGACGGTGCGCTGCATGATGCTGAGCATGCGATCGCGCGATCGCGCCGACAGAATGCCGTTCTGGTCAATCAACCCCAGCAGCAGGGCCAGATCCTTAGGGCTGGTGGTATTGGTGCCATCCAGGTCGGGCAGGGGGTTGCGTAGAACCGTAGACTCCAGACCCCAGGCCGCAAACTGCTGGTTGAGGGCATCAATGCCGCCCAGGGCATCAATCATCATATTGGTGGCGGTGTTGTCGCTGTCGGTAATCATGCGAGTGGCCACCTCCAGGGCGGTGTACTCGCTGCCAACCGCATCGTTGCCAATAGAGCCAGAACCGCCCGCCACCTGATGCTCTTGTAGGGCCAGAGTTTGGTTGAGGGCAATGGTTCCGGCATCTACCTGCTGCAAAAAAGCCACCAGGATCGGCATCTTAATGGTGCTGGCAGCGGCAACGGTTTTGCCACCTTCTAAATCCACGTAGCGGCCTGAGTCCAGATCCAGGGCATAGAGACTGGGGGTGAGGCCCGGGGTGAGGGTGGCCATTTGCTCAAGCTGGGCCTTGAGCCGGGTCAGCTCACTGGTGGGCTGTAGGGCCGCTATAGAATCAGCCCCTTGCCGTCCTCCCAGCGACCGTGCCCCTGAGGTTGCGGTTGGGCTCGTCGCCGTTGGGCTTCCTTCCCGATTGGGGGATGCCACGTTGCTGGGACTCAGAATCGACAGCAGCGTGCCCGCAATGGCCGCAACACCAACGCCCAAAATCACCAGGCGAATTAAATACAACACGGGCAGAGGGGGCTTAGCCAACCGCCGCCGGGGGGCAGTGGGGCGAGCGGGGGGTGCCAGACCCGGATCAGCGGCGGGATAGAGCGCAGTAACCGGCTCCGGCCCGGTTAGGGAGTGGGCGGCTCGGTCAGCTTTGGGGGCCGGTCGGCCTGGCCAGGGCCGGAGAGGCGTCACTTTGCCAGGCCGTTGGGATGGGGATGGGGATGGGGGAGCTAGCGGGGCCGAGCTGTGGGGGTGCACTTGCAACGGCCTGGGCTGGCCAGTCAGCCGTGACTGACTCGCTGCATTACTTGCCGCCGCATTGCCTACCGCTGCCCTACCTACCACGGGCGGCATCCCTCCCGTGGCCCCTGGTCGGGACTTAAAGCTGGGTAACGAGGCTTCACGGGGAGGGGGAGAGGCTGGCCCTGGTCTACTCTCCGGGCCGAGATACTCTGGGGATTGGGGATTGAAATCCCGTGCTTCTGGGGTGGGCGACCCAAAATCTGGCGTCATGTGCTTGTACTGCCGCCACTGGTTACGCCGCCTCGCGGCCAGGGAGGGCCGATTTAACCAATCCTCCTCGGCGGCATTAGCGGCCCCAGAGGGGGAATAGGGGGAGGGCTGACTGCCGCCCTCAGCCGGGGCATAACGACTGGAGGTGGCATCACCTGGGGTGAAGGGGTTGGTTTCTCCAGAGCCCGGTAGTCGCCCCGAAGGAGCAGACGAAGAGTTGTAAGGGTCGTCGTACTGTGCCATAGGTTAGGTAGGTTGCTATGCCGTCAAGATCACCAGTCAGCAAACAGACACAAGGGCGGCGGCTGGGCTATGGTGGTGGCCCAATGGCCCAATTGACTTGTCTAAGAACGCCCCTAAGCATAGCCAATTCTTGACGATTCGGCCCAGCCCGGTGCAACAATTGCCGTAGCTTGGCCATGCGGCTAGCGGCGGTATGGGGGTAAAGATAACCGATCTTGAGCAAAACGGCTTCTAAATCTTGATAAAACCCTTCCAGTTGGTCTAAATCCGCCCCTAATTGATCTAAATCTGTTGGTTCTTCAAGTGCCTCAGGCTGCCCCGTAACTGCCAGCGGTAGCACTCTATCAGCTGCTAGGGCAGAGCGATGCAAGACGTAGCTACACACCGCCACCGCCTGGGCCAGATTCAGAGAGGGATAGCTGTCGCTGGCTGGAATTCGCACCCACCGCTGGGCGTAGATCAATTCCTCATTGCTGAGTCCCCGATCCTCTGGGCCAAAAATCAGGGCGGCGTTAAGGCTCTCTTGCGGGTGGGCGGGCAGCAGCCAGGGCAGGGCGCTTTCTGGCGTTTCTAGCTGGTGGGCCTGAGGATGGAGCCGCCCGGTAGTAGCAACAGCCCGCTGGCAACCCACCAGGGCATCGGGCAGGGTGGGGACAATGGCGGCCGCCGCCAACACATCCTGCCCGTGCACCGCCATCCGCTGGGCCTGGGTTGAGCCTGGATCACACTGGGGATTCACCAGCACCAGATGCCGCAAGCCCATATTTTTCATCACCCGTGCCGTTGCCCCCAGGTTGAGCGGCCCCGCCGGTTCTACCAGAACAATGCGAATTTGCGCCAGCGGCCACAGCCCCATAGCTACACGGCCAGTACCGGGGTTTCCACCCGGAAGGTGCTGAGGATGCGCTCGGCCATTTGGGGCGGGGTGAGGCCCAGGGTCGCCTTGGACTGGTCAGGGGAGGCATGGTCTACCAGCACATCGGGAACCCCAATCCGCAGCACCGAGGCGGGTACCTGGGCATCCAGAATCGCCTCGGCCACGGCGGAGCCAAAGCCCCCCATCAGGCAGCCTTCCTCCAGGGTGACGACTTTTCCAATCTC
>CAYUBC010000164.1:0-1831 GCA_964442885.1 uncultured bacterium
GATTTTGCTCAGCCCCCAGGGCGAAACCATGACCCAGGCCCTGTTCCACCACCTGGCCAGGGGCTACGACCAAATTGTGCTGATCTGCGGCCACTATGAAGGCGTAGATGAGCGGGTCAGCCACCTGCTGACGCGGGAGGTGTCCCTAGGGGATTTTGTTCTCACCTGCGGCGAAATTCCAGCCCTGGCGTTGATCAATGGCGTGATTCGGCTGCTGCCGGGCACCGTGGGCAAGGCCGATTCCCTCACCCAGGATAGTTTTCAAACCCACCTGCTGGACTACCCCCACTACACCCGCCCGGCGGACTTTCGCGGCTGGCCGGTGCCGGAGGTACTACGGTCGGGCAACCATGAGGCCATTGCCCAGTGGCGGCGGCAGCAGCAGCTTGAGCGCACCCAGGCCCGCCGACCCGATTTATACGAACGCTGGCAGCAAGCGCAGGAGTATCCCAGCCCGTAATTGGGGCTAGACCCCTGGTTTCTTGAAGAAACCAGGGGTCTTATCCTTAAAATCCCTTTTATCTCTACCCAGCCCACCCATGCAGCGATTCACCCAGCTCTTTCAAGCAATAGACGCAACCACTTCTACTAATGAGAAGGTGAAAGCGCTGCAAGCCTACTTTCAGGAGGCCGACCCCGCCGATAAGGTCTGGGCGTTATACCTGCTGCTGGGCAAAACCCGCAGGCGCATCGTCACCTCGCGGGTGCTACGGGATGTGTTTTTGCAAATCTCTGACCTGCCGGAATGGCTATTTCAGGATTGCTACGCCCATGTGGGCGATTCCGCCGAAGTCATTGCCCTGCTGCTGCGCGACACGCCCCTGCCCCGCCAGTCTCAAGCGCCAATTCCCCTGCATCAGTGGATGGAAGCAATCATCCCGATGGCCAAGGCGGTAGAAACCGACGAAGAGCGGCGGGATTTGATTGTGTCCTGGTGGGCGGCCCTGGACGATAGCGAAATTTTTGTGCTCAACAAAGTTCTGACCGGGGCCTTCCGGGTGGGGGCGTCGGAAAAGCTGGTGATTAAGGGCCTCGCTGCCGCTAGCGGGGTGTCTGAGCCGGTGCTGGCCCACCGGCTGATGGGGGAGTTCAGGCCCACCGTCGAGGTCTACACCAGCCTGGTCAGCCCTGAGGCCACCCAGAGCGCTCCGAGCCAGCCCTATCCGTTCTTTCTGGCTTCCTCCCTAGATGAAGACAAGTTTCAGAACGAAGCGTTTTCCCGCTGGCTGGCCGAGTGGAAGTGGGATGGCATTCGCGCCCAGGTGATTAAGCGGGCCGACCAGGTGTTTATCTGGTCGCGGGGGGAGGATCTGGTCACGCCCCAGTTTCCTGAAGTCGAGGCGGCCCTGGCGGCGTTTCCCAACGGCCTGGTTTTGGATGGCGAAATTCTCTGCTGGCAGGACGGTAGGCCCCTGTCTTTCAACCATCTGCAAAAGCGCCTGGGCCGTAAGAAGGTGAGCAAAACGGTGATGGCCGAAAGTCCGGTTCACTTCATCGCTTACGATTTGCTGGAGCACGGTGGGCAGGATATTCGAGCCAAGCCCCTGGGCGATCGCAAAACCCTCCTCGCGGCTCTCCTCAACGCCCATCCTCACCCCCAGGTTCACCCCTCCACCACCCTCACCTTTACCTCCTTTGCCGAACTGGCTGACCTGCGTGCAGCCTCGCGCCAGCACGGGGCCGAAGGGCTGGTGGTCAAAGCGGTAGATAGTCCCTACCTGGTGGGCCGCAAGCGGGGCTACTGGTGGAAGTACAAGGTAGACCCCATGAGCCTGGATGCCGTGCTGATCTATGCCCAGGCGGGCAGCGGCAAGCGGGCCAACCTGTTCAC
>CAYUBC010000164.1:1841-7869 GCA_964442885.1 uncultured bacterium
TACACCTTTGCCCTCTGGCAGGGGGATACCCTCGTACCCTTTGCCAAGGCCTACAGCGGCCTGGATAATGCCGAAATCGACAAGTTAGACAAGTGGATTCGTCGCCATACGACGGAGCGCTTTGGCCCAGTGCGGTCGGTAGAGCCAGTGCAAGTGTTTGAAATTGGCTTTGAGGGCATCGCCGCCTCAACTCGCCACAAGTCGGGCATTTCAGTGCGGTTTCCCCGCATTCTGCGCTGGCGGCAGGATAAACCGGCGATCGAAGCCGATACGTTGGAGTCGGCCAAGGAGTTGCTAGAAACCTTTTGCTAAAGAAAAGGTAAGAACTGCTCAGCGTTTAACGTGATGCGTTATAGAATTGAGCTAGTCTTGGACATTGTGAGTATTGATTCGCAGCTTTAGAGATAAAGAGACCCAAAAAATCTTTGAGCGTCAGCGATCTCGCAAACTGCCGTCCGATATTCAGCAAGTAGCGCTACGAAAGTTAAGAATGCTCAACAATGCGGAAACACTTCAAGACCTCCGCGTACCGCCGGCAAATCGGTTAGAGCGTTTGGTTGGCAATAGAGCTAATCAACACAGCATTCGTATCAATGATCAATGGCGAATTTGCTTTGTTTGGCAAGACGGGGATGCTTTAGATGTTGAAATTGTTGACTACCATTGAGGCCAAAAAAATGCGGATAGACAAGCTAGCACCCATTCATCCTGGAGAAGTGCTTTTAGAAGAGTTTATTAAGCCTATGGGGTTGAGCCAAAATCAAATTGCTTTGGCGTTGCGGGTACCCGCTCGGCGCATCAATGAGATTGTTCACGGTAAGCGACGGCTTACCGCTGATACTGCCCTTCGGTTAGCCCGATATTTCAATACATCGCCTCGGTTTTGGCTGGGTCTACAAATGGACTATGACCTGGACATTGCTCAAGATCAGTTGGGCGATCGCCTGAACTACGAAGTGATCTCACTAAAAAGCGACTAGCATTGGAAGTCTCTCAAGGGTCGCGAATATGCCTAGAGCTAACATTATCCAGCCCGGTCAATCCTATACCTTTGCGGACTATTTTAAGCTCAACTTTGCACCGCAAGATATTTTGGCGTATTTTGATGTTTCACTTCAACGGCAGTCGTTGACTCTGCCACGCTATGCTGGCCCCCTCGATCGCCTCGTTGACCTCAAAACCCGCATTGAAGAAAGCCTGCCTCGCTTGAGCCTGACTAGTGAGATGGCCCGGCGAGAGTTTTTAATTGCTCCGGTACTAACTGATGTGCTGCACTACACCCAGGCTACGCTCAATGTGGAGTATCCCGTCGCGGTTAGTAATCAACTCAAGGGATCGCTGGATTACCTACTGCAAAATGGCCATACGTTTTTAGTGATTGAGGCTAAGAATGAAGATTTGGAACGGGGATTTGTGCAGCTTGCGATTGAACTTATCGCCCTTGACCAATGGATTGAATCAGATCAAACTATTCTGCAAGGAGCCATTTCTACGGGCAACATTTGGCAATTTCGGCAGTTCGATCGCCAGGCTCGTCATGTCATCCAAGATCTCAGTCTCTACCGGGTACCTGCCGATTTAGACGAGCTGTTACGCATTCTGGTCAACATCCTCAAACCCTAAACCCCCGGATTAGCCAGGTTGCGGAACCGGGTAAACTGCGGCTCAAACAACAGCTTGACGGTGCCCGTAGGGCCATTGCGGTGTTTGGTAACAATGACTTCGGCAATGCCGCGATCGGGCGTATCGGGATCGTAATACTCTTCGCGATAGAGCATCATAATTAAATCCGCGTCTTGCTCAATGGAGTTATGGACGATGATGTTATTAGCAACGAAATTATGATGTTCTGGAACAGTCATGTCATACACCTGTTCTGTTCCGTCGGGTTCGATACTAGCAACTTCATCCCAGTAAATATCACTAGCAGCAAGTTGAAACATCTCCTCTGAGTTTACAATTGAGGCAACTTTTTGAGTTCGCTTCCGACTTAAATTTTGGCGATATAGGGTAGTGCCGCAGTAAGATATACCTAAGCGTGCTTGCATTTCTCGCTGAGTTATCCCTAATGATTTCATAGCTGGGATTGCATAGAGATGCCAAATATCATAAGGAATAATATCTCTGTTTGTATTAGCAGTGGACTGGTCAAAATAAGCCTGGATTTCGGCAGCAGCTGACATCTTATAGATACCGAAAGCACCTATAGACTGGATAAAATGTTCAAGATCAGTTTTTCCTGTAATCACAATATGATATTGTTCGCGGCCCTTGGACTGAGGCAGTTTCTTCAAGCGAGCGTTAATCTCAAAGCGTAAGAGTAATGCTTGCACCTGGCAAGCGAGTTGATAACTACTGCTGGCATAGTAAGCAATAGGTCGAGGACGGGGTTTTTGCATTAATTTGATACATCCGTCAGTACTCCATAGATGTCTTAGAAAGATAGCTATTGCAGTAGCAGGTTGTTTGAAGATATCCTCAGGAATTCGCTTCTCGTGAGAACGCAAACCAAAAATCTCCATACCATCCAGCCATTTGGCGATAGGGTTGCGAACTCCATGGGTTAGGTTTTCCGCTGCGGTCAAATATACCTGAAACCAATTTCGTTCTTTTTGAATTCTGGGTTTAATAGCATCACCAAAAATGCAGTCTACTTGAGCCACAACGGCCTCTGCTAAGTCGGGTTCACGAGTAGTGTATTGGATAACGTGGCGAGGTAGTGTACAGCCATCGCCAATTAAATGCCCCAATAGAGCCAACTCCTGATCACTTAAGGTTTGCGAGCTGTTGCTTGGCAAGCATCGGGGCAGTGCGATGCGTATTCCCGGCGTGAGTTCATCTAATCGCTTCCAACCATGAATGGTTAAGAATTGATGGTTTGCGGTGGCTCGAATCGTACGCCCCAACTGAGTGATTAACTTGAAAACAGGTTTTTCCCCTGTGGTAAAGACCTTACTAACCGAGGCCCTTTCCAATTGGTAAGTCTGCTCATTAAGAGCCCAGATGCCGAACTCAGATTGTCCGACTAAATTTCGTAGGGGCACTTGAAGGCCTTGGTCAGCCAAGGGAATAAGAGTATCGCCCGTTAGACATCCACTTTCGCGTAAATCACTCATCATTGGGCGTTTGTTGGTGCGAGATTCTACCCCACGGCTGAGCTGAGATAGGGCAATAATGGGGACATTGAGTTCGCGAGCTAAGCCTTTGAGCGATCGCGTAATCTTCGACAACTCCTGTACCCGGTTGTCGCTGCCGCCTTCCATCAGTTGCAGGTAATCAATCAAAATCAGCCCCAACGCGCCGCCCTGTTCGGCCTGGAGGCGACGACACTTGGAGCGCATTTCGGTGACAGAAATGTTGGGTGTATCATCAATAAAAATAGGCATTTGGGACAAAATACTGATGGCGTAGCCCAACTTTTCCCACTCATTTTGAGCGATGCGCCCGGTGCGAAGACGGCTACTTTCCATTTCTACTTCGCTGGAGAGCAGGCGATAAACTAATTGCAACTTCGACATTTCCAGGCTGTAGATAGCCACTGGAAGTTTTTGCAAAGCGGCGATATTGCGGGCAATATTGAGTACGAAGCTAGTGTTGTGGACGCAGATATCGTTAGCAACAAAGTTATGGGTATCGGGAATGGTCAGATCGTAGACCTGTTTCAGCCCTTGAGGGGTAATTTCGACGATTTCATCCCAATAGATCTGGCTAGTGGCTAGCGATTGGAGGTCAGCCTGTTCCAAGGCAGTAGCTAAATCAAGTAGGCGAGATCGCGTCAAGGCGCGTTTGCCAACGTGAATATTGCTGGTGCCTGTTAGCCCAGCGCGTGTAGCCAGAGACACCCCAGATTCATCACCCTTGGCCTGACGCAGCATATCCCAAACTTCAATGGGGATCAAATCGCGATTAGTTTGGTAGCGACGGTTGGCTAAAGCAGTTTCTACGCTGGCCAGAGCCTGCTCTTTACCGAAGATTCCAATCTCCTGAACGAACGTTTTAATAGAGAGGGCATCGGTAATATCAATTTGCCAAGCGAACCGTCGGCCTTCAAGATATTTGACAGAGCGGTGCTTGAGTTGAGATAGGATCCCGAACCGCAGCAATAAGTGCTGCATCTGCTGAGCCAAAGTTTCACTGACAGTGGCAAACCCAAGTTGGGCTTGGCCCGATGCCAGAACAGTTGCCCAACCATCGGTGGCAAACAGGCGATTGAGAAAGAGGGCAAGGGACGATTTCGCCAGCCGAAAAACAACATCTGGCAAGCTTTTGCTATCCCCAATCAGGTAGGCCAGCACCTTGGTTTGATGATCTGGTAGAGTCTCTGTACCAAACACTGGTAGGATTCGAGGCACCGCTATTCTCTGGCCAACCTGCAATTCGGCTAGGGGTCGCCAGCCCTGGATGGTGAGATAGGGATGGGTGAGGGTAGTTTCAATTTCGCGCCCAGAACGTGTCCTGACTCGAAACACAGGTTTAATGCCGTCATCTACAAAGGCGCTGGGTTGAGTGACCCTGAAGTGCCAGTCGGCATCTAAAGTCAATAACGAGGCCGATTGTGCTTCATAAACCTCCGCAATGGTTCTGAGGCTGCCATCGGCAAGCAAAATCCGCGCCTCTGCACTCAGGCATTTGCCCATCGAAGGACGACCCGCCGCAATAATCAGGTCAGAGCGCTGAAAACCCTGAGTCATGGCATCCAAGTCGTAGAAGCCGCAGGGCACGCCGGGTAGCACCACGCCGAGGGAACGCTGCTCGATCTCCGCAAAGGTGTCGATGAGAATATCTGAGGTGGCAGTTAAGCCGCTCTGAGGCCGCACCTGGGTAATGCTAAACAGCTTTTGCTCCGCCTGATCCAGCACATTCTCCAGGGGGATGGTGGTGTCGTAGCCGAGCTGGGCAATTTCACCGCTGGATTGAATCAACACCCGGCGGGTGTACTTATCCATCACCAGGGTGGCGTACTGGTCAATGTTGGCGGCGCTGATGGTGCGATCTACCAATTGGGCCAGGCGGGTCTGGCCACCGACTTTTTCTAGCTTCTCGTGATCCTTCAGCCACACGGTAATAGTCATTAAATCCGTCGGCTGGCCCTTGGCGTGCAGGTCAAGGGCGGCCCGGTAGATATCCCGATGGGCACCGATGTAAAAAGCGTCTGGGGAAAGGATTTCCATCACCCGGCCAATAGCTTCAGGATCTAGCAGAATGCCGCCCAGAATTGCCTCCTCAGCCTCGATGTTTTGGGGCGGCAGGCGATCGTTGACCGCATCAAACTGCAGGTTCTGAACCATAGGAGGGAGATGGGTGAAGGGTAAAGCTAGGGAATCACTATATCAAGATCGTTTGGGGTTGGGGCGATCGCGGGCGGAGTCGGTTGTGCTCAGGGGCTAACATGCAGCTCAGGTATAGATCGCTTGAACTAATTTTAGAGTAATGAGACCCCTTTGGTGGCTTAGCGGGTTGGGGGTAACCGTGGGACGAAGAATCTTGCACCCAGGCCAGAGACGCCAAAACGAGCCCCCGACAGCCAATGGCCAGCTATCGGGGGCTCGTTTAAGAAAACCGTTTGCCGAGGAAACAGGCTACTCAGCAATCACCCGCAGGTTAACCATAGCGGTGACTTCGGGATGTAGCTTAATTTCCGCCTGGTACTCGCCCAGCTTGTTGATATCCGGCACGGTGATATCCCGCCGATCCACCTCTTTGCCAGACAGGGACTTAATCACATCCGCCACGTCGGTGGAGGTAACGGTACCAAAAATGGCGTTATTTTCGCCCACCGGCTTCTGGATGGTGAACATGCCAATGGTGGCTAGGGCAGTCTTAATAGCTTCTGCCTCTTGCTTAATTTCGAGCAACCGCTGCCGCTCAGCCTCGCGACGGCGCTCTACCTGCTTGAGTACGCCAGGGGTGGTGCGTACCGCCTTGCCGTTCGGAATCAGATAATTACGTGCGTAACCTGGCGCTACCTCTACCAGGTCGCCATTTTGGCCCAGCTTGCGAATGTCTTCGGTGAGAACCACCTGTACCC
>CAYUBC010000165.1:0-7840 GCA_964442885.1 uncultured bacterium
TTCGTGCAGTTCGTAGTCTACGCAGTGGTGTTTAATCAGCGGGTCAGCGGCCACAATGGCTTTTGCTTCATCCATTGACGCCGCCCGAAATATCAGCATACCACCGCCATATTCGGCCCAGTAGCCAGTCTTGGCTTCATATCCCTGACGAATCAGGGCTTTCACATAGTCCACATGGGCAGGTACATGCTGGTCAAAGGTAGCTTTATCTACCCGACCCCTTTCTATTTTGACAAACCAGGGCATAGGTATAGAAATTTCCGTTGCAGCCAGACTTGATAAATAATGCCATTAGTCTAGACCTTTAAGACAGCCAGCACGGTCAACCGAACGATCATTCCTGACCCCAGGTCATCCAGGCACAGTTGGATTTGGATTTCTTAAAGATCCGCCCCCTGTGGGTGTCAAGTTCGCAGCACAAACGTTAGGATGCAACCGGATCAGTGCTCCTAAAGGTTTATTAAGCCAGGGGTTATAGATTGCTGACCAGGTTCCAACTTGGCCCTCGGTGAATCTAGCCTAGAGCACAGTCTGACGTTGAAATTTAGCCTATAACGAAATTGCTATTGTTGCTTTGCTAACCCCTATGCAAACTCTGCACAACCCTACCTCCGTATCTAAGCCTGTCGCAACGTTGCCCGGTACGCATCGGGTTGTGATTGTGGGCGGTGGCTTTGGCGGGCTCTATGCCGCTCAACAGCTAGGCCGAGCTACCAATGTAGAGGTCACGCTGATTGATAAGCGCAACTTTCATCTATTTCAACCGTTGCTTTACCAGGTAGCCACTGGCGGGCTGTCGCCTGGAGATATTGCCTCACCGCTGCGAGGAGTACTGAGCGGGCAAAAAAACACCCAGGTACTAATGGGTGAGGTCGTTGATATTGACCCCGACGCTAAAGCCGTGATGCTTAAGGATGCCAGTACCCTGCCCTACGACACGCTGATTGTGGCCACAGGCATGAGCCACTTCTACTTTGGCCGCGATGACTGGGCTGCCATTGCCCCCGGCCTCAAAACCGTAGAAGATGCCCTCGACATGCGCCGCCGCATCTTTGCCGCCTTTGAAGCCGCCGAAAAGACGACCGATCCAGACCAGCAACAAGCCTTGTTGACCTTTGTTATCGTCGGGGCTGGCCCCACGGGGGTGGAGCTAGCCGGAGCCCTGGCCGATCTGGCTCACCACACCCTCAAGGCTGACTTCCGCCAGATTGACACTACAGCTACCCGCATCCTGTTGGTGGAGGGGATGGATCGGGTGCTGCCGCCCTTTCCGCCAGAACTGTCAGCCCGCGCCCAGCAAGACCTGGAGAAAATGGGGGTAGAGGTTCGCACAAAAACTCTGGTGACGGATATTCAAGGGCATCAGGTTACGCTTAAGCAGGGCGATGGGGTGACGACCCTCCAGGCCGCCACCGTGCTGTGGGCAGCGGGAGTACGCGACCCTGGCATGGGGGGCATTCTGGCCGAGCGCACCGGGGCTGAGCGCGATCGCGCCGGGCGGGTTATGGTCAGCGACGATTTGAGCATCCCCACCTATCCCAACATTTTTGTGGTGGGTGACCTGGCTCACTTTGCCCATCAGGGCGATCGCCCCTTGCCTGGCATTGCCCCGGTAGCCATGCAAGAAGGCAAGTATGTGGCCAAACTCATTCAAAAACGGCTGCAAAAGCAAACTCTGCCTAAATTTGAATATCAAGACACCGGCAACCTTGCCGTCATTGGCCGCAACGCCGCTGTGGTGAGTTTTCCTAAGGGTAAGCTAACCGGCTTTCCAGCCTGGTTTGTGTGGGTATTCGTCCACATTTTCTTTTTGATTGAGTTTGACAACAAACTCATCGTGATGACTCAGTGGGCCGCAAACTACCTCACCCGCAAGCAGGGGGCGCGGTTGATTACCAATTCTCCCGATTAGGCCAGCGCTGGAAAGCAAAGGGCAGAAGGCAGAACGGGAATTTAAGGCTATACCGGAGGTTCCGTTTTAGCCAATCGGTGAGTTACGTCTGCCGCGATGCCAGATATCTATTCAACCTGGGATATGCCTTGGGGAGATTGCCCAAAGGTTGCCCAGCTTTGCATTGGGCCTTAAACTTCCTTACGATATCAGGGGTTGTAGGGTGTGCCCTGGGTAAGCAATCGCCGAGGCCCAAACATTGCTGAGGCTAAAGTATCCCCTGTCAGACTGCACCTGCACTCAAACCGTGGGAGGAGAACTGAATGCGACGAGGGTTGTTGATTCTGGTGGCCACCTTGCTGGCTGCGGTGTTGACGGTGGGGTTGGCCAGAACAGCACGGGCAGATATTGTGACTGAGTCGGTTGTGTATACCCTTGAGGGCCAACCCTACGAGGGGTATTTCGCCATCAATCAGGGGTTTGGCGACAATCAACCCCTGGTGATGATTGTCCATGACTGGAATGGCCTGGATAGTTACGAAATGCGCCGTGCCCAAATGCTGGCTGAGCAGGGCTATGCGGCCTTTGTGGTGGATCTTTACGGTCAGGGAGTGCGGCCTCGCAACCCGGATGAGTCGCGGGCGGAAAGCGGTAAGTTGTATGCCGATCGCGCCACCATGCGAGCCCGATTGCTGGCCGGGTTAGCTGAGGCTCAAGGGCAGATTGGGGTAGATGGCAGTCGAGTCGTCGCCATGGGCTACTGCTTTGGCGGTGCCGCCGTGCTGGAAATGGCCAGAGCCGGGGCTGATGTGGATGGGTTTGTATCCTTCCACGGCAGCTTTGAAACCCCAGAAGGCCAAGACTACGCCCAAACCCAGGGTCGCATTTTGGTGCTACATGGCTCCGACGACCCCGTAGCGCCAATGGCCGATGTGGCGCAGTTGGCCGCCGAGCTGGATGCCGCCGGGGTAGATTTTGATATGGAGATCTACGGCGGTGTTGATCACGCCTTCACCGTCTGGTCGGATGCTGTGCGCTATAACGGGCTAGCGGATCGTAAGTCCTGGCGATCTCTGCTGACCTTTTTGGGTGAAACCCTGGGCTAGGGCAGTCAGTTTAGAACCGTTAGCTTGCCGCTGGTCGCCTACTCAGCCGAGGGCTTGGCACTCAGGATGTTGAACTTAACGGGCAGATACGCTACTCCACCGTGGCCCCAGCATGAATCGCCAGGGCCGATAGGCTGTCTACAACCGCGGTGAACTGTCCTTCAGGGTTGACGGTAATTGGTTCTGCGCCGCCCTGGCAGGTACGGCGGTCGGCGGTTGGGTTCCCCGCAATGACGTTACAGTAGCGACCGGCGGGTAACTGGGTTTGAAAGGTCTGGGTCAGCCCCTCAGCCTCGCCGTTGATTACCACAAACCCCAACTCACCACGACCAAAGGCGATTTGATTGGCCCCATTGCTCCACCAGTTGGTCAGCTCAAACACCGGTTGGGTGACATTGCGAAAGGCGACCATGTTGGCAATTGCCATCCAGCGGTGCTCGCAAACCCACTCATCAAAGCAGGCGGGCCGACCATCCTGGTAGACCGGGCGGGTAGTGCCGTCGGGATATGTAGGCGGCCCCTGGTCGCTATCCTCAAAGGCGTAGCTCGACATCACCTGCACCGTACCGTAGGGAAAGGCGAGCATAAACACATTGGCCAGGGCGTAGCGATCGCCATCCTTGTAGGTCAGGTAATTACCGCCGCCGCCGTGACCTCGCTGTTTATCGTGGTTGTCAATAAACACTACCGCCTGGCTGGAGGGAGCCAGGCCCCAGCCTTCGCCCAGGGTTTGCAGGTTGGCCAGGGTTTGGCCGTTAACCCCCAAAAATGCCTCGCTGACAAACTGGCCATATTTAAAGTCAATGACATTGCCATTATCGTAGTATTCCTGCTTGCGAATGGCTTCGGTACCAGGGTCAATCACTTCCTGATAAATGTAGAGTTCGTCGGGGTGCTGAGCTCGAAAGCGGTTGAGAATTTGGCCTAATTCTTCAGCCTGAATGTGCTTGGCCGCATCAATACGAAAGCCCTGAATACCTAAATTGGTTAGATCACTTAAGTAATTGACTAAAGTAGTTTGAACGCGCTCAGAACTGGTATCTAAATCGGCCAGGCCAACCAGTTCACATTCGGTAACGTTATTAGCATCGTTGTAGTTAATGACTGGCTGCTGGCAGGTGTTGAAGTCTTCGGGTTTGTAGAGCCCAGGATAGCTGTATTTAGTAAACTCGGTACCGGCACTGCCCCGGCCCGACTCCATGCCCGCCATGTGATTAATAACGGCGTCGGCATAGATGGCCACTCCGACTCGGTTACAGCGCTGCACCATATCAATCAGCTCAGCGCGACTGCCGCCTCGGCTTTCTAGCTGATAGCTGACGGGCTGGTAGCGCTGCCACCAGGGATAGCCCCAGTCAGGCAAGACGATGTGCTCCTGGGGCGGAGAAATTTGCACAGCTCCAAACCCATTGGGGCCTAAAAACTGTTCACACTCAGCGGCAATATCAGCCCAGGGCCATTCAAATAAATGCACAAAGGTCGGTGGGGCAGGGGTCAGAGAATCGGCAGTGGACGTAGCGCCCGATAAAAAACTGAGCAGCATCACCAAGCTGGCCAGTCCGCCTTTGGAAAGGCCGTTAATTACCCCATTCTGCATAATCATACCTGACAGCTAATGACTAACTTTTCAGAAACTCGCTAATCTTTCTTTTTAACGCCTTTTCTAACGCATCTTCGGTGGTTATACCGAATTGCTCATCGCTATCATTCACCACAATCGGCGAAAAATCTCAGGCCAGTGTCATCCTCTGATTACACGCCAACGCCTAATGTTTACGGCAGGGTACTCTCAGCTCTAGCAGTAAGGCCAACCCGCCAGAGCAAAAACCTATAGCCTGCCTGGCCTGCTGTCATAGCTGGAACCTCAAGCCCAAATACGGCTCCGATAGACCACACCCTGCCTGACCATGTTACCCTCAGGGTTGTCGCCTGGTGGCTACGTTGTTTGCCTTGCGGCCAAGGGCGATCTCGCGGTTAGGCAATTGGGGCTGTTTGACTACACCTGGCCCAGGATCGATGAGTTGATGTAACGTCCCTGGCAGCGGGGGCAAATGCCGTAGACGGTAAATTGACCATTGAGCAGAGAAAACCCACGCTCCTGGGTTTCAGCACTGCTAACTTGAGTAATGGTTACATCTTCAAACTCGTTGACTTCGCCGCAGTGCACACAGACTAGATGGTGGTGTTGATGCAAAATCGGATTGCGCAGTTCGTAGTATTTGCGCTCTTCCGCCAGTTCTAGCTCTTGCAGCAGTCCTAAATTCACCATAACATGCAAGGCCCGATAGACCGTAGACACGCTAATCTTCTCACCTTGCCTCGCCAGGTGTTGATGGATGTCTTCGGCACAAAGGTGATGCCCAGTTGCCTCAGTGTTAAACAGATCGAGGATTTTTTGCCGTTGGCTGGTCAACCGAAACCCTTCCTTATTTAGAATTTCCTTGAGAAAACCGGAGCTTTTGCCCTCATCCCCTTGAAAACCACTGGCTTCCATTACGTCATCCCCTCGATCATTTGGCGATAGTTGCTTATCGAAACTGATTTTCGACATAGAAATCTTGGTATTATTGAAAATCAGTTTCGACATCCATATTTTTGGTTATTGAAAATCAATTTCGCTAACTTTAATGGGGTATTTAATCAGTGACTAAGAAATGATTGATCCTTGTTTTTTAGAAATAAAAAAACTATTATCAAGATCTGGTAAACCAGATACTGGCGTCTAAACAAGATTGCCGAGCATGGTAAATGGCTGAATCTGGATCACTTAAGGAGAGCGCTATGCCTATCACCGAAACCTTGCTGCAATCCTACGGGGAGATTGCAGATAACCCCATCGGTCTAGAGAAGTCGGTAACTGAGCCGATTGTTGAAGGGTTGAGTACGGCCTATGCCAGTTTCATGGCGCTGTATGTGCAGTATCAAAAACATCATTTTGTGGTGGAAGGTTCTGAATATTACATGCTCCATGAATACTTTTCTGAAAGCTATGACGCTGTCAAAGACCATGCCCACGATGTTGCCGAACGGCTGCATGGGCTTGGGGGTGTACCCGCCGGTACTTTTGCTAAGTTGGCAGAGCTGTGCTGTTTTGAGCCCGAAGCTGATGATGTGTTTCGCTGCCGCATTATGATTGCTAACGATCTCAAGGCTGAGCAATCGTTGGTTGACCTGATCCGGCGACTGGCTGCTCAGGCAGAAAGCCTGGGCGATCGCGCTACCCGCTACCTCTACGAGCAAATTCTGCTCAAAACTGAAGAGCGCGCCTCCCACCTGGAGCACTTCCTGACCCCTGACAGCCTGAAGCTGGGTTGGTAAGTCGGCGTAGCCTCCTTGCCGTTGTCGCAGTCGCTCTATCCTCTGGCTTGGCAGTACGCCTTGAAGAAAGCGCGTGATGGCGTTTTTAATGGTCAGTAGCAACATGGGCCAGCTTTTCTAAGGTAGTTAGCACTCAGACAAGGGGATAGGGTTAGATAAATTGTCCCTATCCCTGGGCTCCGGATCATCATCACCAGATGATCCCAGCCCTTGGGGTTAAAGGCTGGAGTCGGCTTGGTAATTTAATAAGAGCCCCAATGCACGGCCCGGAGTAACCTGGCTGTGCAGTTTTCCTTGGGGTAGCACCCGCAGATTAGGCCCCTGTTTACAGGCCTTCATGCAGCCCGTGGCTTCGATGGTAACGTGCTGTAAATCGGGGTTAGTCTCTACTTCGGCCTGGAGAGCGCTCCAAATTTGATGGCTTCCCTGCTTAAAGCACTTCCCTTTGCGGCAAACCTGAATGCAGACTGGCGATGCGCCCAGCGCCCTGCCTAAGCTCGACTGGGCCGGCGCAGCGGGTAACGCCGCAGGATTAGCTAAGGCCGCCCTGACTTCCGGAGGCACCTCATGCTCTGGCCAGGGGATAACATTGATGCCCTGCCAACAATCATCCTCAGGAAAGGCCCAGACCTGCACCCACTCACCAGGCATCAGTTCCCGCGCCAGCATTGGCCGTAGATACTTGGGGAGCTTGACTGGCAGCACGCCTGTGGGGGTATTTAGCACTAAACCTTTGATTTTGCCTTTGCTAGAGCGCAACGGCTCTAGGTACTGGCCCCTCAACACCTGGCCTTGGGGCTTACGGCCCCCAGACTCCCCATAGTTAGTACGAAATGGTGCAACCTCCGTTGCAGCAGAAGTAACCGACAGTTCATCACGGCTCATGAAATCACCCTTTGCTGCCAGCAGCGGTTGAGATGATCGACCAAGTCAGCCCGTGGGGCAGTGCAGGCATTAACCACGCTCCAAACCTGGAGCAACATTACAGGTGTCTCAATGGTGACCGTAAGTGGGCTGTTAACGCTGCAATGACAGGGAATGGCCAAGTCTTTGAGGCGGTTATAAACATTCCAACAGGCTACGCGATCAAGGGGAAGAACGGTGCCTGGCTGGTCGTAAAGAGGCCCATAGCTGGAGTTTAAAGTTGGCATAGAGGTGAGACTAGGTTGCTCCTGGATATGAAATCGGTAAGGGGTAAAAAGCAGTAGTCAAACTGCCTGAGGTCGATCCTCTCTTGATATTCGCTCTAAATTGAGAAACCGCCTTACCTTGTCTACAGTGGGAAATAGAACTGTAACTATGGCCCAAGAGCCCAAATCCAGGCGGGTTAGAACGCCAAGATGGCTACCAACCCATCGAGTTGAGAACCAAACTTATTGAAGATCGTTTCTACTAACATACCCAACTTCAAAAATTAATGCAATAGATTTTCAATAAGTTCCGGGGCCAGCCAGTAGAGAAACCATTGATTTTTCGTTACTACTCAGGCTTAAAAAAATCTCTATTTTTTAAGGGTTGTCATGGG
>CAYUBC010000166.1:0-7830 GCA_964442885.1 uncultured bacterium
ACCACTACGAGGTGGACTACGTCATTAACCCCTGGATGGAGGGCAACATTCACCGCTCATCCCTGGAGCGCGCCCAGGAGCAATGGCAAGGCCTTTACCAAATCATTGCTGATCACGCCGGTGTAGACCTGATTAAGCCTCAGCCGGGCTGGCCTGATATGGTGTTCACCGCCAATGCTGGGCTAATTTTGGGCAACCAGGTGGTGCTCAGCCGCTTCTTGCACCCTGAGCGTCAGGGGGAAGAGCCTTTCTTCAAGGAGTGGTTTGAGGCCCAGGGACACGTTGTCCACACGCTACCGTCGGGCCTGCCCTTTGAGGGAGCCGGAGATGCTCTGCTTGACCGCGAAGGACGCTGGTTGTGGGCAGGCTATGGGTTCCGCACAGAGCTGGATTCCCACGCCCTGGTGGCCCAGTGGTTGAACATTGAAGTGCTCTCGCTACACCTCATGGATGAGCGGTTCTACCACCTGGACACCTGTTTCTGTCCTCTTACGGATGGCTACCTGCTCTACTATCCACCCGCCTTTGACGCCTATTCCAATCGGTTAATTGAACTGCGGGTGCCTGCCGAAAAGCGCATCGCCATTGATGAGGCCGATGCCATCAACTTTGCCTGTAATGCCGTCAACATTGACCGCATAGTCATCATGAACCAGGTCAGCGACAGCCTCAAGGCCCAGTTAGCCGACCTGGGATTTGAGGTCATTGAAACCCCCCTGACGGAATTTCTCAAGGCCGGTGGTGCGGCTAAATGCCTGACCCTGCGGGTGACTGAACCGCTGCATCCAGAGCCGATGGGCGAGAGCGGCATTATTACCCGCACAGTGACCATGACCGGACACCTGCTAGATTCGGGCCTGGTCAACCGCGCCCTGGATTTGGTAGTAGAAGGCGGCGGCAGCTTTCAGGTACTAAAGTTTGACCTGGGCGAGCAGCGCCAGAGCACCTCCACCGCCGAAATTCGGGTTTCTGCCCCAGGCCAGGAGGTAATGGATGAGCTCATGGCGCAGCTCATTGACCTGGGAGCCGTGGCGCTGCCAGAGCATGAGCTGGATGCCCGCCTGGTCACCATTACCCAGGCCGGGGTAGCCCCGGATGATTTCTACAGTTCCACCATTTACCCCACCGAGGTGCGGGTGCAGGGGCAGTGGGTGCGGGTGCAGAACCAGCGCATGGATGGCGTCATTGTGGTGTCGTCAGAGCTGCCGCCGATGGCGGTTTGCAAGCTGCTGCGCGATTTGCAGGTAGGCGACCAAGTGATTGTGGGCTACGACGGCATTCGTAGCGTCCGCAATACCAGCGATCGCAGCCGGGGCAATCATGCCCAGGAAGAATTTAGCTTCATGGGGTCTGGCGTTTCCAGCGAGCGCCGGGTTGAACTAATTGTTGAACAGGTGGCCTGGGAGCTGCGCCGCCTGCGCGACCAGGGCGGTAAGACGGCGGTGGTGGCTGGGCCAGTGGTCATCCACACGGGCGGCGGTGAGCATCTCTCCCGGTTAATTCGCGACGGCTACGTGCAGGCCCTGCTGGGGGGGAATGCCATTGCCGTCCACGACATTGAGCAGGCGCTGTTAGGCACCTCCCTAGGGGTAGACATGAAGCAGGGCACCTCCGTGCGGGGAGGGCACCGCCATCACCTGCGGGCCATCAACACCATTCGTCGCTGTGGCAGCATTGCCCAGGCCGTTGAGCAAGGGGTATTGACCAAGGGCGTCTTCTACGAGTGCGTTAAGCATAACGTCCCCTTTTCCCTGGCCGGGTCAATCCGCGATGATGGCCCCCTGCCTGACACCAAAATGGATTTACTGGCCGCCCAGACCGACTATGCCCGCCTAATCGAAGGCTGCGACATGATTCTGATGTTGTCTACCATGCTCCATGCCATCGGCGTTGGCAATATGACCCCCGCTGGTGTGAAAATGGTTTGTGTTGACATTAACCCTGCCGTGGTTACCAAACTGGCCGACCGGGGTTCTTTGGAATCCACCGGCGTGGTAACCGATGTTGGGCTATTTCTCAGCCTGCTGGTGAAACAACTGGAGCGTCTGACCCAGCCCCATGTGGTGAGGGGTACGGTTTCCAATGTGCTAAGCTAGAGAGCCTTGTGATTTTGCAGTTTTGATTGTCGCCGGAGAATACCCATGGGTCGTAAGTGTCAGCTAACCGGGAAGAAAGCCAATAACGCCTTTTCTATTTCCCACTCTCACCGCCGCACCAAGCGCCTGCAAGAGGCCAATCTGCAAGAAAAGCGCGTGTGGTGGCCCCAGGGCAACCGCTGGGTAAAACTGCGGATTTCTACCAAGGCGATTAAGACCCTGCAATCCAAAGGCATTGACGCAATGGCCAAGGAAGCTGGCATTAACCTGAACAAGTTTTAGAATTTCGACCGGCGCAAGGACGGTAGTTCTCTGTACTGCTGACCCAATGTTATGCAGCCCTAGCTTATGCAGCTGGTGCTGTTTGTTTGATGAAAAAGGTTAGGGGCGTTGCTGATTCAACCTATGAATCAACGGTTGAATGCTTTCAAAACGCCTTCGGAATGTTGCGAAATCATCCTGTTATTCTGCGAAGCCAAGTTTAGGGTGCATTGCTGCGCGTAGGCCACGCCGCGCCTGAGCGCTATGCACCCTACGGGGCTGGGATCACTCTTTGATGGTGCGGGTTTTGGTTAGGCGACGTTCTCGCAGGCGGCGAATGATGGGCAAACCCAGGTAGTAGCTGGCGATGGCGGCCACAGTGCCGACCACGGTGCTGCCCAGCATAAGCTTAATTGAAACGTCGGTGCCCATGTCCATCCAGCCCCTGAGGGTGTCCAGGTTGGTAAAGCCCTGGGTGGGTTCGCCGCCCAGCAGCCATTGCCCTACCTGATAGTTAAAGGCAAAAATTGGCAGGTATGTGAAGGGATTGCTCACCCAGGTGGCCGCCGCCGCCATAATTCTGTTGCCGCGAATAATTGTAGCCAGGGCGACACCAATAATAATTTGCAACCCAAACAGCGGAAAACTGCCGGAAAATACGCCGCTGGCCATGCCGCGGGCCAAATACTCAGGGCTGCCCTGCAGGCGGATAAAGCGCAGGTAAAAATAGCGGAGCTGGCGCTTCCAGGCCGGTTGAGACAATTTCTGCATAGCGGGCTGACGGCTGGTCGGAGAATCTGAGAGAGAGGTCATAGACGGTGGTTATGGCAGAACAGAACGGCCACGAGCAAAATACGAAGGATTGTTAAATAATTTCTCTTTTCTATTCTATCGGTGAAGGTTTGACTTTTCCGGACGGTGAGGACGCTTTGGCCAATCTTCAAATCCTGGCCTGGGGTTTATTCCCCCCTCAGGGTCTGATGTAATAGAGGGGCGTGGCAATGGAGGCGGTAAACAGTCATGGGCGCAGCCAATTGGCCCCCCCAGCAGGAGGCCACAACACCAGGGCAGGGTGAAACTATTGTGGCGATCGCCACCGCCATTGTTCCCCAACAGGGCAGTGTTGGTATTGTGCGGCTATCGGGGGCGACGGCGCGGGCGATCGCCCGCACCCTTTTCCATGCCCCTGGGCGGCAACCCTGGGATAGTCACCGCATTCTCTACGGCACCGTGCGTGACCCGCACACTCATCAGGTTGTGGATGAGGCGCTGCTATTGCTGATGCTGGCCCCCCGCTCCTACACCCGCGAAGATGTGGTGGAGTTTCACTGCCACGGTGGGCTGATGGCGGTGCAGCAAGTGCTCCAGCTTTGCTTGAACCAGGGAGCCCGGCTGGCAGAACCAGGGGAATTTACCCTGCGGGCCTTCCTTAATGGGCGGCTTGACCTGACCCAGGCCGAAAGCGTGGCCGATCTGGTGGGGGCACAGTCCGCCCTGGCGGCCAAAACTGCGCTGGCGGGTATTCAGGGCAAACTCATGCAGCCCATCCGCCAGTTGCGCTCGGCGTGTTTGGATATCCTGGCCGAGGTTGAGGCGCGGATTGACTTTGAGGACGATCTACTACCGCTAGATGAGGACGCCATCCGCCAACAGCTCACCCATGTCCTGGCTGAGGTGGGGCAGATGTTAGCCACCGCCGACCAGGGGGAACTGCTGCGTACCGGGCTCAAGGTCGCCATTGTGGGTCGTCCCAATGTGGGCAAATCTAGCCTGCTGAATGCCTGGAGCCGCAGCGATCGCGCCATTGTTACCGATCTACCGGGCACTACGCGGGATGTGGTGGAGTCTCAGCTAGTGGTGGGCGGCATTCCCGTGCAGGTGCTAGACACCGCAGGCATTCGGGAGGCCAGCGACCAGGTGGAGCAAATTGGCATTGAGCGATCGCGCCGGGCCGCTCAGGCCGCTGATTTGGTGCTGTTGACCATTGATGCCGCAGCAGGATGGACGACGGCAGACCAGGCGCTTTATGAAATGGTGCGAGATCGTCCGTTGATTGTGGTCGTCAACAAGCTAGATTTAGTCGATGCGGCCACGCTGCCAACCCTGCCAGAGGCTCAGCTTCCCGTGGTATACACCGCCGCGGCCCAAAACCAGGGCATTGCCGGGCTAGAGCAAACCATCCTCAAAGTCCTTCAGGCCGACCAGCTCACCGCCAGCAATCTGGACTTTACCATTAACCAACGCCAGGCCGCAGCGCTCACCCAGGCCCAGCTCGCCCTCCAGCAGGTGCAGCAAACCATCCACCACCAACTGCCGCTGGACTTTTGGACCATCGACTTGCGTAGCGCCATTCACGCCCTTGGCTCCATTACCGGAGATGACATGACCGAATCCATGCTGGACGAGATCTTCAGCCGCTTTTGCATTGGTAAGTGAGGCGGGAAGGGGAAGGGGAAGGGGAGAAGAGGGAAGAGGGAAGAACGAAGAGGGAAGAACGAAGGGGGACAGGGGACATTTGTTGTATTACATCTAAGGGGCATCGAATTATGCAAAACGAAACCTATGTGATTCTGCAACGCCAGGACGTCATGGTGCCGACCTTTGACAATCTGGGCAGGCCCGCGAGTATGACCAATTTTTCTGTACTGCCGCCCACGGCGCTCACGGTGCAGGAGGCGGCCTTGAGCGGGGTTGAGCGTCATGATCTGCGGCGCGATCCACGTACCCTGGCCGTTGCGCCGATGATGCCGATGCAGCTCATTGCCCCCGTGGCCAGTGAGGAGGTCGGGGCCGATGCCCTGGCTTCGGTGCCCTGGGGCATACAGGCCGTAGGAGCGCTGGACTCTGACTTTGACGGTGGCGATATCACAGTAGCCGTACTCGACACCGGCATAGACCCCAACCATCCGGCTTTTGCAGGGGTTGAGCTAGTGCAGCGCAACTTCACCACCGAAACTGAGAATGACCAGGATGGCCACGGCACCCACTGCGCTGGCACCATCTTCGGCCAGGATGTGAAGGGCACTCGCATCGGCATTGCCCGCAACATCAGGCGCGCCCTCATTGGTAAAGTGCTGGGTGAGGGGGGAGGCTCTTCCCTCAGCATTGCCCAGGCCATTCAATGGGCCATTAGCGAAGGGGCGCAAGTGGTTTCGATGTCCCTGGGAATTGACTTCCCAGGTTATGTAGACTTTTTGGTGAACCAGCGCGGGCTAGCCCTACAGCCCGCCACCTCCATTGCCCTGGAGGGCTACCGCGCCAACGTCAACCTGTTTACCGAACTCACCCGATTTATTGAAGCTGGCAACCTCTTTGGCCAGGGCAGCGTGCTCATTGCCGCCTCCGGCAATGAAAGCAATCGCCCCACCTATGAAATTGCCGTGGCTCCTCCAGCCGCTGGCACCGGGGTAATTGCCGTGGGAGCCCTGGGGCAAAGCCCAAACGGCCTGACTGTGGCCAATTTTTCCAATAACCAGGTGAATATTGCTGCACCAGGCGTCAATATTATTTCTGCATGGCCAGGGGGCGGGCTACGAAGTCTTAACGGCACCAGCATGGCTACTCCCCATGTGGCTGGGGTGGCAGCACTTTGGGCCCAGCAGCAACTTCAACAAACGGGACGATTAGACAGTCGCTTGTTACTGGCCCGGCTCATTGCCAGCGGCACCACAGCCCCCCTAGCCGCCGCTGACCCAGAGGACGTTGGTTCCGGGCTGGTGCAGGCTCCCATCCGTTTGTAAGTTGGTTTATAGAGGTGTCCATTGGGCTGGGTAATGTCATAGTTCACTTGAACTCTAGTTACATATAGAGTCATTTCTTGCATCGTTGGCGGGAAAGTACGCTATATTTAGCCCAGCTTATTTGACACCTCTCTCAACTAGAGCCTGATGGTTTCCCAACTCAAGGTTACGGGCTTTACGCCGCCGCCGTCTATTGTTCGCCACCCTTTGCTGCAAACCATTGAGGGTACAGTTCAGGTTTTTACCTCAGTACACCGCAGCTTCTTCACCGACGTGATGGTGCAGGCCCTGCGGATTGCAGAACAGGGAAAGCCCGTGCTGATTGCGCAATTCCTCAAGGGCGGCATTCAGCAGGGGCCAGAGCACCCTATGCAACTGGGCCAAAATCTGGATTGGATTCGCTGCGATAGCCCTCGCTGCATCCACAACTCCCAGGTAGAATCGGCGGATAAGCAAGCAGTTAGCGCCCTATGGAACCATACTAAAACCGTGGTCAGCAAAGGGCGCTACGGCCTGGTAGTGCTGGATGAGCTGAGCTTGGCCGTTAACTACAATCTCATTGCCGCCGAGGAGGTTGTAGACTTGCTCCAACGTCGCCCCCCGCAGATCGACGTGATTCTGACCGGGCCAGACATGCCTGACGTGCTGCTCAACGTGGCGGATCAGGTGACTGAATTTCGCCGTAACTTTTTGCCTTAGGTTTGCTTTTCCTGCCTTGCCTGCTCAATCAAAATTCAACCGCCATGATTAAAAACGATGCCTGGATTACGACGATGGCTGTGGAAGGCATGATTCAGCCCTTTCAGCCTTCCCTGGTACGCCATGTGCACCTCAACGGCAGTAGTCAACCGCATCCCGTCATCAGCTATGGGCTTTCCTCCTACGGGTATGACATTCGGCTGTCTCCGGCAGAGTTTCGTATCTTCCGCCATATCCCTGGCACCGTGGTTGATCCGAAGAACTTTAGCCCGGCCAATTTAGAGCCGACTGAACTGAGAACCGATAGCCAGGGCAGCTACTTCATTCTGCCTGCTCATTCCTACGGGCTGGGTGTCGCCCTGGAGCGCATTGCTGTACCCAACAACATCAGCGTGATCTGCATTGGCAAATCTACCTACGCTCGCTGCGGCATTATTGCTAACCTCACTCCGGCTGAGGCAGGCTGGCGAGGCCACCTGACGCTGGAGTTTTCCAACTCGTCCAGCGCCGACTGCCGCATCTATGCCGGAGAAGGTGTAGTGCAGCTCATCTTTTTTGAAGGGGAACCCTGCCAGGTTAGTTACGATACTCGCCAGGGCAAATACCAAGACCAGGAAGAGCGCGTTACTCTGGCTAAGGTTTAGCCCCAAAACGGCCCAATCACCCCTAATGCGTAGCGTTGCCGCCACATTAGGAACCGAAGCTGCTTAAATCGCCCTTAAAAGCAACCGGGCTAGAGCAACCGGGTTTTTCTGTGGCAAAGCCAATAAAGGGGCTACTGAATGCCACTCAACCCGGCTGCTCGGTTTCTATGGCCTACGGCTAGCTACTCACCCCCCGGCGGCGCGTCATCAGGCTGATGTAGCCGCCGCTGCGTCCGGTTTCCTCAACAGCTCGCAGGAACTCGTTGAAGCTGGGGGTGTTGGGCTGCACCGGAACCGGAGTTGACCACTCAATGCGATCGCAATAGCCCCGCGCTACCAGTTGGCGAATGGCATCATCCACCGCCCCTGGGCTCCCCAGCAAAATGTGCC
>CAYUBC010000167.1:0-7824 GCA_964442885.1 uncultured bacterium
GCCCCATCCCCAGCGCTCTGACCCGACGCAGCGATAAAATCGGCTATAGATTCCAGGCCCGAACGCACGTTACGGCGTCTAAACTCATGCTTCTTCCTGCTAACGCTAACCTGCGCCGCCGCGTGGCCAGCATTCCCCTGTTCTGGGCGCTCACCATGCCCCTGGGGGTGTCGGCCCTGGGGGCTGGGGCTGGCGCTAGCTACCTGGCTTACCGAAATGGGCAGGTGACGGTGGAAGGGCTGGGAGAAGAACTGGTTGAACAAACCAACGATTTAATTAGCCAGGAAATAACCTCGTATTTAGAAACCCCGCTGCTGATCAATCAACTCAATGTAGACATAGTTCATCAGGGGGGCGTTAACCTGCAAAACAAGGCGGCGCTGGAAGAACTTTTATTCTATCGGCTCCAGCAGTTTGACCAGATGACGACGGTGCTGTTTGCCGCCCCAGACGGCACCTTCCGGGTGGTAGAACGCTTTCCTATCTGGCAAACGGCGGCGGCAGAGCCCGGCCAGGCAGGACGGCTAACGAAATATCGCCTCAATCAGGATGGCAGCCGGGGGCCACAGTTAGAGACTGCTACCGGGTTTGACGTGCGCCGCGATCGCCCCTGGTATAAGCAGGCCATTGCCCAAGGCGGCCCAGCCTGGAGCCCCATTGCTCAGCAGGGCCCCTCTAACTACCTGACCCTGACGTCCTCTCGGCCCGTGTATGACTCCGCCACAGGGACGACGGTGCTGGGGGTGTTTGCGGTGCAAATTCGCCTGGGACACCTGAGCGAAATCCTCCAGCAGTTAAGCCTGAGCCAGAATAGCCGCACGTTGATTACCGACCCGGCTGGCACCATCATTGCCACTTCCACCGGCGAGCAACCCTATCGAGTCATAGGCGGTAGTGGTCTCCGTAAACAATTTCAACAGCAGACGCTCACCACCAACCCAGATGACCTGCTTTTGACTCTCGGTGAACAACTTCAAGCCCTAGAAAGCCAGCCCCCGCCGCAAAGTCGCCCAACGGCTGTGGGGGATAGCGCCCCTACGCTACCCAACTCCCGGCTGACCATCAGTGCTGTGCCACGCACGTTTAGCTTTCGCTATCGGCAGCAGCGGCACTTCGTCAAACTCTCCCCCATTCAAGATGCCTACGGGCTGGACTGGCGTCTTATTACCGTGGTGCCAGAGACGCACTTTTTGGGGGCGCTGCAAAGCCCCCGGCGGCAGGCCATGCTGCTCTGGGCGTTGAGCCTGGGTGGGGCGGTGGGGTTGGGGTTGGTAGCTGCCCGGTTGTTGCTCAATCGGCTGGCGCAGTTTAATCGAGCCAGCCAGGCTCTAGCGGCCGGAGATCTAACCCAGCGCCTCTCTGCCGATAGCCCAATTGCCGAACTGAACGGGTTAGCCCAGTCCTTTAACCAGATGGCTGACCAGTTGCAGGCGGCCTTTGACCAGTTGCAAACCGCCCTAGATCAGTCTGAGGCTAAGTTCACCAGCGTCTTTCGGTTTAACCCTGACCCAGTCTCTATTACCACCTTCGCGGAGGGCCGCTTTTTAGATGTCAACCGGAGTGAATTAGACTTCTTTGGCTACCACCGTGACGAGATGCTAGGGCGCACGACCCAGGAGCTAAACCTGTGGACTGACTACAACCAGCGCCGTCACTACCGGGCCCTGCTGGAAAAACACGGACGGGTGCGAGGTTTGGAGGTACAGGTTACCACCAAGGCGGGAGAGGTCAGAACCATTCTGCTATCGGCGGAACGGCAACAGCTAGAGGGGCAAGATTGTGTGATTGTGGTTCACCAAGACATCACCGACCTGAAGCAGGCTGAAGCTCAACTGCGTCAGACCCAGCGCTGGCTGGAGCAATACAGCCAGCTTTCACCGGGCAACATCTACACCCTGGTACACGAGCCCGATGGCTACATGTGGTTTGAGTACGTGAGTGCGGCGGTGGCAACCATCCACGAAATTACCGTTGACCAGGCATTAGCCGATGCTGGTTTAATTCTCAACACCTTTCATCCCGACGACTTACCCGGCTATGAAGCCGCAGCCCAGTATTGTCTAAGCACCCTGAGGCCCTTTACCCATCAGTTTCGCATCATCACACCATCGGGCCGGGTCAAGTGGCTGGATGTGAGATCCCAACCTGAGCTACGGCCCAACGGCACCATTGCCTGGCACGGCATTGCCATTGAAATAACTGAGCGCAAACAGGCCGAACTCCAGCTGCGCCAAACCGAGCAATGGCTAGAGCAGTACAGCAACATCTCCCCCAGCGTCATCTATACCTACGTTGAAGCGCCCGAACCCAATCGGCAGGGGTGGTTTGAGTACCTCAGCGCCGCCATTGAAGAAATCACTGAAATCACCGTTGACCAATGTTTGCAAGACGCCGGGGTGCTCCGTGAGTTGATCCATCCTGACGATATCGACATGTATCTGGCCGCAGATGCCGAAAGTGAGCGCAGCTTTGGTACCTTTTCCCTCCAGTGTCGGATTATTACCCCGTCGGGGCTGGTTAAGTGGGTTCATATTCAGTCTCAGCCAGAACGACGTGACCACGACATAGTGGCATGGCATGGCGTGTTTGTGGACATCACCCCCTACAAGCAGGCGGCCCAAGCCCTGCAAACCAGCGAAGAGCGGTTTCGGCAACTGGCGGAAACGGTGAAAGAGGGCTTCTTTGTCTACGAGACGGCCACTGACGCCTATTCCTACGTCAACCCGGCCTACGGAGTGATTTTAGGACTGACCCCAGAGAAAGATGGCACAGGGATAGCTAACTGGTTTAGCCACATTCATCCAGAGGATCAAGATCGCATCCGGGTTGCCCTGGATCGGGAACATGAGGGTCAAAACTTTAACCAGGAGTACCGCTACATTACCCCTGATGGCGAACTCCGCTGGCTGCATTCCAAAGCCTTCCCCCTGTGCGACAGAACCGGCAGGGTGACCCGGATAGTCGGCACCGTTGAAGATATTACCGAGCGCAAGCAAACTGAAGCCGCCCTGAACCAGAGCGAAGCCCAAAAACAAGCGATTATTAACGCTCTACCCGACTTAATTATTCGCATGCATCGGGATGGCACCTATCTCGACATTCAGCCTACGGCCTCCTTTCCCTGGCAGTTACCGAACTTTGGGGTAGGGGCCAACATCCGCCAGGTGCTCTCTGCCGATTTGCTGGTCACATACCTGGAAGCCGTTGACATCGCTCTGCAAACTGGCCACCCTCAGATCTGTGAATACCCCATCTGGGTGCAGGGCCAACAGCTCTGGCAGGAGGTTCGGATTGTACCGCTGCTGGCCGACGAGGTCTTGTTTGTTATTCGCGACCTGACGGATCGCCACCGCATTGAACTGGCCCTGCGCCAGAGCCAGCAGCAGTTGGCCATGGCCCAGCGGGTAGCCCAAGTCGGCTACTGGGAGTTTGATTTGGCTAGCCGTAAAGTAACCTGGTCAAAAACCACCTTCAACCACTGGGGGTTTGACGCCACCCAGCCCGAACCCAACTATGAGGAATTTTTGCGCCGGGTACATCCAGACGACCGTCAACACCTGGAGCGAATTGTAGAGGCGGCCATTACCCACGGCGTGCCCTACCAGCTCGACCTGCGGGCCATCCACGCCGATGGGATGATTCGCTACCTTGATGCTCGCGGCGAACCCGTCTACAACGAGCAGGGGCAGGTGGTAAAACTGGTGGGGGCCTCTACCGACATTACTCAGCGCAAACGAACTGAGGCTGCCCTGCGCCAGAGCGAAGAGCGGTTTCGCCGGGCCTTTGATGATGCCCCCCACGGTATGTCTCTGGCTACGGCAGACGGGCACTTTGTCAAGGCCAATGCCTACTTCTGCAATCTGCTGGGCTACACCGAGGCCGAATTACTGAGGTTGAGGTTCCCGGATATTACCCATCCCGAAGATCGCGAAGCCGACTGGGCGCTTTTTCAGCAAATGATGGCGGGTAAAATTCCCACCTGTGTACTGGTAAAACGTTACCTCAATAAACAGGGCACCGGTATTCCGGTGCAGGTCAGCGCCGCCCCGGTCTACGATGATGCCGGGCAGCCCCTTTACTCCATTGGCCACATCCAAGACATCCGCGAGCGTCTGGCCATGGACCGGATGAAAGACGAGTTCATTTCCGTCGTCAGCCATGAGTTGCGCACGCCCATCACCTCAATTCAGGGAGCCCTGATGCTGCTGGGGGCTGGGGTTTACCAGTCTCGGCCAGAGCAGGCCAGCCACATGCTCGACATTGCCATCAAAAACAGCGCCCGTTTGGTGCGCCTGGTGGATGATATCCTCAGCTTCGAACGGCTGGAATCGGGCAAGGTGCAGCTTGATAAAGAGCCCTGCGAGGTGGCCAGCTTGATGTATCAGGCGATTGAGGCCGTACAGCCCATGGCCGATCAATCCGGCATTACCATCGCGTTGACGCCATTACACATAACGCTGTGGGCGGCCCCAGATGAAATTATCCAGGTACTCACCAACCTGCTGAGCAACGCCATCAAGTTCTCATCCTCGGGCAGTACGGTGTGGTTAGCGGCAGAGGTGAAGGGTGAAGGGGTGAAGGGTGAGGCAAACATCACTGCGCCTTGGCCCTCTGGCCCTGAGAGGGTGCCTGTGGCTCCTTCGGTTCCCTACCTGCTCTTCACCGTTACCGATCAGGGGCGGGGCATTCCTGCTGACCGGCTAGACTTAATCTTTAAGGAGTTTCAGCAGGTGGATGCCTCTGACTCTCGCAAGAAAGGGGGTACGGGTTTGGGCCTGGCCATTTGTCGCCGTATTGTGCAGCGGCACCAGGGACATATTTGGGTAGACAGCAGCCTGGGAGTAGGGAGTACCTTCTATGTCGCCCTGCCGCTGGGGTCAGGAGAGCACCGTGACTAAACGCATTTTGATAGTGGATGACGAAGACGACATCCGCGAAATTGTGCGGGCCGCCCTGGAGGAAATCGCAGGCTGGCAGACCCTAACGGCGGCATCGGGGCCGGAGGGGTTGCGGCTAGCTCAAACCGAGCCCGTTGACGCCATCCTGCTGGATATTTCCATGCCGGGTATGGATGGATTTGAAATTTTCAACCAGTTGCAGGCCCACCCGGCAACCCAGCCCATTCCGGTAATCGCCCTCACCTCTAAGGTGCTGGCCCGCGACCGGGCTCGTTTTGCCACCCTGGATCTGGCTGGCACCATTACCAAGCCCTTTAATCCGCTCCAACTGGGTCAGGACGTTGCCGCCCTGCTGAATTGGTAAAAGGGGAGGAGTCGCTGCCTTCCTATCACCTTCTTATACTCTTTGTCTACTCTAAGCTCAGTACAAGGCTGGGTGTATCTCTGTGGATGCGTCTGATCAGGGGTTGCGTGTCTCTTTTCCTAAAGAGGACGTTTCAATGCTTAATAGGTTAATTCTTTTAATTGAGCATGAAGTTAATCTAAGGGATGTTTTTGGAGCTTGCCTGAGAGAGTTTGGGGGATGGAACGTTACCCTGTCTGCCTCCATTAAAGAAGGCATTGAATTTTGCGAAAGCAATCGCCCCGATGTGATTTTGATGGATGCCTCTAGCCCAGAGAACGATGCACTAATTTTCATTGAACTGCTTAAGCAATATTCCATTAAACAAGCTGTGCCGCTCTTATTAATTAGCACTAGAGCCACCTGGTTTACTCGCCGAGAGTTAAATCAAATGGGATTCTCTGGCGCTATTAGCAAATCTTTGGATCCATCATCTCTATCTTCCCAGGTGGTTCGTTTAATCAACTCTGGCGGTAGAAAAACTTAACCTCTTTTGAACGGGTTTTGGTCTAGATTTCTGATATCGGATAGTTTTGGTTCAAACCTATTCGAGTTGTCTAGAATTGAGAGCACCTATACAGGTTTATCTCAATAGCCCAATCGAGTCGAAATGTTCTCTAACAGGAGAAGATTATGTCAACATTAACGGTTTGGAAATTTAATACTGCCGAGGGTGCAGAAAAAGCTCTGGCTAAGCTCGAAGGGCTGCAAAAGCAGGAGTTAATTAAGGTTTTGGATGCCGCCGTGGTGACCTGGCCCCAGGGGCGCAGCAAGCCTAAAACCTACCAGGCTATTAGCACAGTGGGTGTTGGGGCGCTGGGTGGTGCCTTTTGGGGGATGCTCTTTGGCCTGATTTTTCTCGTGCCTTTGTTTGGTATGATTGTGGGCGCTACAGCGGGAGCCATCTCCGGTAAATTTACCGACTATGGCATCAACGATGACTTTATTAAGAACCTGCGTGACAAGGTGACTGAGGGTACCTCGGCACTGTTTTTGTTGACCGGTCAGGTTACTATCGATAAGGTCAGCGAAGCCTTTGCTCCCGATGAAGTGGGTGAGCTTATTCAGTCTAATCTTTCTAGTGAGCAAGAAGCCAAACTACGGGAAGATTTTGGTGCTGAACTTTAGCTCTCTCTGAGTTAAACAGTGGGTTTAGTCCACCCGGCTTGAACCTTTGCCTACAGCAAAGTTCAAGCTTTTCCAAGGTTGTTATTGTTTTGTGAGGTAAGTGTTGTATGCGAGTTCAAAAAGCGTGTGCCGTCGCTGGTGTAGTGGCTGGTCTGACATTTTTGCCGGGTGCTTTGGCCTTTAGTGCTTTGGCCTTAGAGGTGCAGGCTGACAACGACACATCTAGCGAATTGATGTCACAGACTCGCCCAACTCCCACGGCTGAATCCTGTGTGGCATTGCAAGAGGTCACCACCGGGCAAACCGAGGTGCGCAAGCGGATTGAAAATCGGGTTGTTGGGCGTGGCAATTGGCACACCGACTGGTTGGTGCCTAACAATCGGCAGTTTAGCTACTTTGTGGCCTTTATTACCGCCGAAAATACTGGCCCCTACCAGATGGATATTCACCTGCGCCTGCCCCAGGGTGGCTCTGAACCCGCCTTTACCGGTCGGGCTGATGTAGAAGCAGGTACCTCCTATGTCGTGCCGTTCCAGTCGCCAACTGGCCGTCAACCGGCGGTTATTAATGCCCGGGTTGGTGGGGTGAATGGCAACTTCTATACCCTCTCGGTGGCCGGTTGCGAAACCATGCGCCCCACCCCTCGCTAGTTCAAGCACTGCCTCATGGGAGCTACACGCGAGTCTCTAAGCCACCGATGAGGCAGAGTCCGGGAGCCAGAAACCAGTAAGCACTCTGGTTTCTGGCCCTGTTTCTTTGGTGTTCTGAGACTTTAGTGCTGAGATTTTAGTTCTGAGATTGTATTAGAAAGCATGCTGACCCAGAAACGTGTTTTGAATGGTTGTGTTCTGGTCGCCGCCGCTGGGGCGTTAGCTGGCGCGGCTTTTTCCTTGCAGCCCCAGGTTCTGGCTCAACCTAGCACTCCGGCGGTGCCTTCCCCTGCGGCGGCAAGCGGCTCTTTCCAGGGACGCGGAATTGCGCAGGGTGCTGCCTTTAACCGCGGGCGCAATGCCAATGCGGTTTTAATTATTGAAAGAGACAACTTTAGCTTTGAGCTCATCGAGCCTGCGGCGGCCAGTGGGCGCAGTCAGCCCCCGGCCCGAGTGCAATATCGAGGTGCCATTACGCGGCGTACCAACGACCCTGCTGGGGCCAACAATTTTACGCTGAACACGCGGGTGCGGAGCTTCGACTCGTCCCAAAACCTGCGGATTATTACCAACACCACGGGCACCTGCCGCATCGAAGTATTTGATGCAAGGGTGATTTCAAGTAGTTGTAATACGGTGGCTGACAACAGTTCCACTGAGTTCTTGGGTTTAGAGCAGTTCTAGCGACATTGGTATAGCTCCCTGTTCCACTAACGGAATAAATTATGGCCTCTGAAGCTCCAAC
>CAYUBC010000168.1:0-7778 GCA_964442885.1 uncultured bacterium
CGAACCCTCGTTAGAGTCACCCCTAAACAGCATTTCCAGTGCTGCGCCTTCAACCACTCGGCCATCTCTCCAGGGGAGGCAGTATTTCACTACCGAAGTGCTATGGTACCAAAAAACGGAGGCTAACCACCATAATTTGTTCAAGGTCATCCTTTGCTAAGGGCCATCATGGGTTCAGGGCCGTCATTGGTTCAAGCCATAATTTGTTTAGGGATAGAATTTTTCGTGAGAGCATAGGGTCGTTGGTTATCATCCGTTGTTAGGGTTTGCTCAGGGCTATGGCTCGTATCTATACCGTTACTGTTCATCATCGGGGCACCGGCCAAATTCATCGCGTCCAGGTGCCTGAAGACCGCTACATTTTACAAACCGCCGAGAGCCAGGGGGTTGAATTGCCCTTTGCCTGCCGCAATGGGGCCTGCACTACCTGTGCCGTGCGCGTCCTAAACGGAGAGGTTGACCAACCAGAAGCCATGGGGCTGTCGCCAGACCTGCGGCAACAGAGCTATGCGCTACTCTGTGTTAGCTATCCCCGTCAGGATTTGCAAGTTGAGACCCAGGACGAGGATGAGGTGTACGAGCTACAGTTTGGTCGGTACTTTGGCAAGGGCAAGGTGCGGTTTGGGCTTCCTATTGAAGATGACTAGACGACTGGCTGACCCTGGCTAGTGCTCGATTGCAGACATACCCCCGCTCTTATATGGCCTACCCTTCTGTTCAAACCTTACAGACCTGGTTAGATAGTGCGACTGAGGCGGCCCTGGCCGGAGGGGCTGTATTGCAGCATTACTGGGGCAATCTTACAGAAATTGCCGAAAAGGGACGCCCAGGGGATCTCGTTACTGAGGCCGATCAGGCGGCGGAGGCGGCGGTGATGGCCGTGCTGCAACGTCACCTGCCCCCCGACCATGGCATTCTGGCGGAAGAGTCGGGGGCCCAGGGCAACCTGACGGGGCCGTTTCTGTGGGCCATTGACCCCCTCGATGGCACCACCAACTACACCCACCAGTATCCCTTCTGCTCGGTATCCATTGGCCTGTTAATGGAAGGAGAGCCGGTGCTGGGGGTGATCTACGATCCCATCCACGGGGATTTATTTCGAGCGGCTCAGGGGTTAGGCGCTACCCGCAACCGTCGCCCGATTCAGGTATCCACCACCCCGCACCTGGCCGATAGCCTCCTGGTTACGGGCTTTGCCTACGACCGCCGCGAAACCACCGACAACAACTACGCCGAATTTTGCCAGTTCACCCACCTGACCCAGGGCGTGCGGCGAGGAGGGTCAGCCGCCATTGACCTGGCCTATGTGGCTTGTGGCCGTTTAGATGGCTACTGGGAGCGGGGCCTGTCTCCCTGGGACATTGCGGCGGGTATTGTTCTAGTACGGGAAGCCGGTGGGTGCGTGACGGCCTACGACAACAGCCCCCTGAGCATTCAGACTGGGCGGCTGCTGGCCACTAACGGTAAAATTCACGAGTCTATGGTTGATGTACTGCAACGGGTAACACCACTGCCATTTACACCCATTACCCTGTCTGGCCCAGGGTAGTGGCCTTTAGGAATGTTTTAACACCCCGGTACACTGGGGTTGGCCGACTAGAGTAAGCACTATCTGTCTCCTCAGGCAGCCAAGGGGTAGGTGATCATGAGACTTGATCAAGGACTGTTTAAGCTAGATTTTGAGGATCACCACGCTGTGCTGGGGGTGCCCATTACCGCCGATGCCAGTGCCGTGCGCAAACGCTATCTGGCCATTGCCCGGCGGCTCCATCCCGACAGCCTCTCCGCCAATTCTGAGGCCGATGCCCAGCAGGCCAGCGAATTGCTGTCAAAGTGGGTGAATCCGGCCTACAAAATCCTCAGCCAGGAAAAAACCTTCACCGAGTACCAGCTTGTCCTCAAGCTCAAGGGACGAAACCTCCAGAGTGCTGCCAGTCCACCCGCCGTTAGCAGTGAAGCGGCCCAGGGGTTACTCAAAGCCTCCCAAATTGAGACAGCCTATCGCCAGGCTGTGAACACCCTGGCGATCGACCAGTATGAGCAGTTGGATCAGGTGCTGCCCATCATCGGCCAACTCAGCGAACTTAACCTGGTGTATCTTTACCGCACTGGGCAGGGGGCTACATCATCTCGCTCGGCTGCGACATCGGCGCGGTCAGCGACAGATCCGGCCAGAGCCCCCGCGGCTACGCCCACCTCTGGGCCGCCGCGCAAAACCCAGGCCGCTATTGTGGAAAGCTACATCAATCGGGCCCAGGAGTTTGAGCGCGATCGCGACTACAGCCGCGCCGTACTGGAAATGCGCGAAGCCCTCAAAACCTACCCCAATAGCGCCAAGTGTCATAGCTATCTGGCCAGCCTTTACCTGAAGACCGACCAAACTACCATGGCCCGCGTCCACGTCAAACGCGCCCTCGACATTCAACCCCAGGATGACATGGCCCAGGCCATCCAAGCTCGGCTGGATAAACGCCCACCCACGGCCAATCCGGCCAATCGCCCCGCCAATAGCAGTCAGCCCGGTGGCAGGGGATTTTTTGGCCTATTTGGAGGAAAGAAGAAGTAATGGCCTACCAACCGCCCACCGGAGCCCGCGATCTATTGCCCCTAGACGTGGCCCAAAAGCACTGGATTGAGGAGCGCCTGGAGCAAGTGTTTCAGCGGTGGGGGTATCACCGCATTATTACCTCTACCGTAGAACGGCTAGACACGCTGATGGCTGGCGGTGCCATTCACCAGGATGCCGTGATTGAACTCACCCAAACATCAGGACAGCGGCTGGGTTTACGCCCGGAGCTAACAGCCTCCATTGCCCGCACGGCGGTAACTCGTCTGAGCCGGGTTACCTATCCCCAGCGGCTGTACTATAACGCCAACGTGTTCAGGCAGGCTGGGCAAGGACGCCAGAGCAGCCACCAAGAGGCCTACCAGTCTGGGGTTGAGCTGCTGGGCGCTGGGGATGTTTTGGCCGATGCCGAAATCCTGATGCTGCTGACCGATTGCCTGGCTAGTTTGAATCTGCCGGGTTGGTCGCTGCTGCTGGGAGATGCCCAGCTAACCCAGGCATTGCTGGCTCCGTTTCCGGCTGACCTGCGGCCTGCCGTGCGCCAGGCCCTAGCCCACCTGGATCGGGTCGCCCTAGAAACCCTGAACTTGCCCCCTGCCCTTCAGGATCATGCCCTCTCCCTGGTGGATCTGCGCGGTGAACCAGAGGCGGTGTTGCAGACCCTGGGGCAGTTTGAGCAGCCAGTCGAGGTGCAAGCTGCGGTTGAACGGCTCAAGGCGCTGGTAGATCTCTGGCGCGAGGTACCCTTTCCGCCCGGCAATGGCGCGTTTTCCTATCGTCCGGCGCTGGTGTTGGACTTGAGCCTGGTGCAGACCTTCGACTACTACACAGGCCTGGTATTTGAGGTGGTTGGCCGCCCTGACCTGGGGTGTCCGGTGCTGGGCCGGGGCGGACGCTACGATACCCTACTGGGCGTCTTCCATAGCGAGGGTAAAGGCTTTCCTGGGGTAGGCTTTGTGCTGGATACCGAAGCCCTCCACCAGGCCATGGTGCCAACCGGGCAACTACCCCAGAGCACTCCCCCCAGCGATTGGCTGGTGGTGCCCACCACGCCCCAGGCGGCGGCGGCAGCCTTTGCCTATGCCCAAACCCTGCGAACCTCGGCCAGCCTGGTGCGAGCTGAAGTTCATCTGGATCCCCTAGTTGCGCCAGAGACCATTCGTGGGTTAGCCACCCAGCGCCGCATCAGCCGCATCGCCTGGATTGACACCGACGGGTTGCCGCATATCGAGGCCCTGAATTAACGTAAACGTATAGACGACCTGGCCTGTCACACAACCCATCCCTTAGCTACACTTTGAGGGCCAGATATTACCCCCTAGGATTGAGGACAGATTGTGGCCCACACCATTGTGACTAACGTTTGTGAAGGCGTGGCAGACTGTGTCGATGCCTGCCCGGTTGCCTGCATCCACGAAGGCCCCGGTAAAAATACCAAGGGTACCGATTGGTACTGGATTGATTTTTCCACCTGCATTGACTGCGGCATCTGCCTGCAGGTTTGTCCAGTAGAGGGAGCAATTTTACCCGACGAGCAACCCGATCTTCAAAATACCCCCCGTTGAGGGCCACTATGGCCAAACTGAGCTTGCGTAGTCGGCTGTTTATTTCCCACCTGGCGGTGATGGGGGTTGGTATTCTCACCCTGGTGGTGATTGGCAGGCTTTACTCTCCCCGGCTGTTTGTCATCTCCCTACAGCGCTATGAGAACGGCGTCATGAGCGTGCAGCAGCGTACCCAACTGGTGCGGGGTTTTGAGGCCGCCTGGAGCCGGGGTATGGGCTGGGCCATCTTAGTCGGCGGTGGAACAGCGGGATGGCTCAGTTACTGGGTCTCCCGGCGGATTATTAGCCCCCTTGACCAGATGGCAGAAATTACTCGCCAGTTTGCGGCTGGGCAACTTTCTGCCCGGGTGCCGCCCTCTGAAATCCTGGAATTGCAGCGGTTAGCCAATAGCTTTAACCGCATGGCAGCGGATTTAGAAGGCGTAGAGCAGCGTCGTCGGGAACTGGTCAGCGACCTTACCCATGAACTCCGCACCCCGCTGACGATTATTCACGGTTACCTGGAGGGGCTATGCGATGGCACCATTGCCCCCCACCCCGAACTATACGAGCGTCTGGCCGCTGAAACTACTCGCCTGCAACGCCTGGTTAATGACCTGCAAGAGCTCTCTAAGCTAGAGGCGGGCTACCTCCCCATTCAGGCCCAGAACATTGTCCTAGAGCCCCTGGTCGCAGCGCTGGTACGCGCCTTTGATGACCAATTTACCAACCCCGATCGCGTCCAGGTAGAGCTTCACTGCCCGCCCGATTTACCCCTCGCCTACGCCGACCCCAGCCGGGTCGAGCAAATTTTGATCAACCTGCTGGGCAATGCCTTGCAATATACCGACAAAGGCACGGTCACCGTGAAGCTCTGGGCCGAGGCCCGACGAATCTACGTCAGCGTTGCCGACACGGGTATTGGCATTGCCGAAGAAGACTTACCCTACGTGTTTGAGCGGTTTTGGCGGGCCGATCGCTCCCGCAACCGGCGCTCTGGGGGAACCGGCCTGGGGTTAACCATTTGCCGCCGCCTGGTGGAAGTTCAGGGCGGCGAAATTTTGGTCAAAAGCCAGATCAATCTTGGGAGTGAATTTACCTTCTGGTTGCCCCAGGCTCAGGCTAACTAAGCCCCCCAGATTAGCCCCAGGCGTAGGCCACGGAGCCAGAATACTAGGAGATATGGTACTTTTGTCAGTATTGCGTCACTCAACCTTTAGCCATTAAGTAAAGATGGGTGATAGTGGATCGGGGTCTCAACGGTTCAGCCAGGCTACGGCGGGTGACGTTGGTGCCCTTTCCTGGATCTGAAAGTCGTTATGTCAAGCTCAGGTACTATCCCTAAACCCTTAGGCTAGCTTTCATGCAAGAGTCACCAGCTCATCTACCAACCATTAACCGAGATCGTGTTATTGCAGGGGAAATTCTCAAGTTCTACCAAACTCATGCCCTATTTCGAGAACGCTATCGGGTGCTGAAGCAGCTGGGTCAGGGCGGGTTTGGCGTTACCTACCTGGCTCAGGATGTGAAGCTGCCTGGGCAACCCTACTGCGTCATTAAGCAGCTTTCCCCGAAAACCAAAAACGAAGTTTCCCTGGAACGGGCGAAGATTCGCTTTCGCCGCGAAGCCAGGGCCTTAGCGAGTTTAGGCAGCCATTCTCAAATTCCTCGCCTGCTGGATTATTTCACCACCAGTGGAGAATTTTATCTGGTGCAGGACTACATTCAGGGCCAAACTCTGGCCCAGGAAGTTCGGCAAAATGGCCAGCACACCGAAGCCCAGGTCAAATATTTCCTGAGTGAAATTATCCCGGTCGTGCACTTTATCCACCGCAACCGGATTATTCATCGCGATATTAAGCCCCCCAACATTATCCGCAGTACCCTGGATCGGCGACTGGTGTTAATTGACTTTGGTGCCGTGCGGGAGTTCCTGGCTGACATTGACGAAGCTACCGCCTACCAGTCGGCGGCTAGCCAGTTTGTTGGCACTCCTGGCTTTGCACCGCCTGAGCAACTGGCCCTGCGGCCCTGCTGTAGTAGCGATATCTACGCCCTGGGGATGACCTGCCTATTCCTCCTGACTGGTCGCACCCCTATCGAATTTGACCAGGAACCGCGCACTGGACGAGTACGCTGGCAGCACACCGTCACCGTTAGCCCCCATTTCGCCGCCATCCTGGACAAGATGCTGATGCCCGATCCCAACGATCGCTACCCTTCCGCCGAAGCCCTGGGGCGCGCCCTGGCCCTAGAGCCCCATCTGGATACTCTGGCCCAGTGTATGCACACCAAGCCCCCCCTATCTACCGATGCTGCCAATGCTGGCCCCGTCATTGCCGAGGATTATTATCTAACCCCCATTCAGCGGGAGGCCCAGGCCATTCGCAAGTGGCGCAACCGCCGCTTTAACCAGGAACCGCCGCGCCTGTCACGCTCAAACGCCAATGGTCCGGTTTCCCTGTCTTAAACCAACCAGAAGATAGACGGCAGCCGATGATGTCTTACCTCTGGGCAGTCGCAGAGCGCAAGTCCTGAGTTGCTAGCCCCTAGTGACCAGCAACTCCCTCTTATCCCCCGGCTTTCATCCCTCTGCCTTCATCCCTCTGGCCTCCTCCCTAACACTTAGCCAGGTTATGACGATTTGGTTGAAGTTGTCGGGGTCTTCGTCGTATAAACAATGGCCGACACCAGGCAGGCGGTGAATGGTCAGGTTGGGGTTAAGCTGGCTGAGGTTGTCAGCAAACGCTATGGGAATGACCCGATCTCGCTCACCCCAGAGCAGCAGGGCGGGCATAGCCAGTTCTGCGACCAGAGCTTTAATGGAGGAGCTAAAGCTGGGTTCCGTGCGCGATCTCACCAGATAGCACAACGTCCTGGCGGCACCGCGGTCCAGTGGCGGTACCGCAAACGTTGCCACCAGTTCCTCATCAACTCGGTCTGGCTCAGTATAGATACCCTGCAGAGCACGCCGCAGGAAACTGGGGCGGCGCACCAGCCTAAATAGGGGACGCAACAGCAGCGGTGTAGACACCAGGCTTTCCACTTGCATCCCCAGGCGAGCTACCCAGTCGGCCACCAAATCTTCGCGGGCGGCGGGCAGGGGCAGCGTAATCATCAACAGTTGGGCCACCCGGTCGGCCTGGCTATGGGCCACCGTCAACGCTACCAGCGCCCCCAGGGAATGCCCCACCAGCGCCACCGGCCTGCCAATCACCGTCTGGATAAACTCGCTGACCTGGGCAGCCCATAGCTCCGCCCCGTAGAGGGTAGCGGCTTTTTCGGTATCCCCAAACCCCAACAAATCCAGGGCATAGACCGGGGCCACCTGGCTGAGAGCGGGCAAATTATGCCGCCACTGGTTGAGATTAGCCCCAAAGCCGTGAATTAGCAGCAGCGGCGGCCCAGAGGTCGGGGTGGCTGCCCCCGGATGAAACCAGTAGCGCACCCGCCAGCCCCGCCAGTGCCAGAACCGCTGCTGCCCCGCCTGGTTCAGCGCAAAGGGAAAGCTACCAAGTTGCACCGGAGTCATCATAGGATTACTCAGCCTAAAAGATTACTTAAACTAAGGAGGTTTCCAGGAAAGAAAAGCCCCGCTTCAAGCTCAGCAATCATACCTGCTGTAGGGTGGGGTACTGCCCACCACCGGGGAAACTATTTTTCAGCAA
>CAYUBC010000169.1:0-557 GCA_964442885.1 uncultured bacterium
TTGATTTGCTCATCGCAGAAGCTGGGGGCAGCGGGGAGGGCTGGGGGCGGCACAGATGTGACCTGGATACGCCGATACTCTCTACAGGCGGCAATGACCGCAGCGGGCTTCAAGTACTGCTGATCGATCAGGCCGTCGATGATTTTGCCAAAGGCGGGTTCGGAAATATCCAGCCTGCCCACCCTGCCGTAGATGGTTCGTTTGTCTTCGTCGGAGAGATCCCACTGGTGCATTCTGTCGAGAACGCCCAGGTGCTCGCTGAAGAACTCGGGACTGATACCCATCGCTAATGCCTCCCAGCTTCTAGAGGATCGGGCAAGGCCAGCCAACTGGGCGGCGATGACGGATTGCGCTTGGTAGCGGCCCTCTCTTCAGGGGTGGCGAGTGGGTCAGGCAGGCTGAGCCAGGACAGGTTAGACACCTGTTTGTCCGTCAGGCCAGACTTAGCCACGGCCTCGGGGTTGATGTTGGCCGATTGGCCTTTCTCAGCCCAGTTATTGACCTTTCTCAGCCCAGTTTTAGATGTGCCCCTTCACAAAGCGACCGTCGAAGTCGCG
>CAYUBC010000169.1:567-5597 GCA_964442885.1 uncultured bacterium
GGATCTAGCGCCCGGACATAGGCCAGCGCATGAACCATCATCTCGATGGCCTTGTCCTCATCCCCCACCGTCGCAATGACCTTGGCAATGGCCTTCCGGCGTTCGTCATTCAGCGTTTTGCACTCTGCCCACTTGTCGGGCTTTACCCCTGGGGTGTTGTAGGTCTCGATCCATCGCGCCTCGTCAATCGGCGTTTTTTTGCCGCGCCGCGCCGCGCCGGAACTTTTTGTCCTGGCCCTAGACTCTGGCTGTGCAGATGAGCCTTTGCCCTACTTTACGAACGAAGCCGATTTTTCTGACTGCGGTTCGGTGTCCGGCTCCGGTTCTAAAACCTCAACATCAACAGTGAGTGCGGCGGCGATAGCCGCTTGATTTTCGTTCCCCTCTTCACTCTCTTCTAAGTCTTCTAAGTCTTCTAAGTCTTCATAGTCTTCTAAGTCTAAGGGCTTCTGAAACCCTTGTTCTGACGGGCTTTGAGGGGTGTAGGTAGAGCCATTTGGCTCCGGGGTAGAGCCATTTGGCTCCGGGGTAGAGCCATTTGGCTCCAACCTTGAAATAGAGCAGGTGGCCTTGGTGATGGTCATCTCAATCCATCCCCTGTCCGCCAAAGCTCGTAAAGCCTTCGAGACGGTCTTTGGGTGAATCCCCAGTGCTTCGGCTATGGCTTGGGTGTCGATGTCGATGCTTTTGTCTCTGAAGGGGCAGAGCGCCATCAGGTATAGAAAGATCTCTCGGTGAGTTGGCCGAGCAATCTCGGTTCGTAGGCGGACGAGCTCTCCTGGGGTGAGTTTGTAAAATTGTTGGGTCATGATCGGCAATGACGAGGGATTTTGTGGAGGTTATTTCCTACTATCAGCAGCCGCCTAAAAATCAATACTGACGTGGCCTAGGCCCTATTTCTCGCGTTAGAATATGGGGAGCATAGAGCACTAATCAATCTTTTGATTTAGGGCTGCTGTTTCTTGGTAGGAAACATCGTCTTGAAGGGTTGCGAGAGGTCGCAACCCTTCTTTTTTTTGAGGCTGAAAAAAAACTTAATTGGGCCGATGCTTTTTCCTCCCAGCCATCGGGCAAGGGGCGCACCTCTGGCAACGATGGCGGTGCTTGCCAAGTGCTCAACATGATCCTGAATTCCTCGGCATTGACCGTGATTTCTGGCACCTTGAAATCGACCCAGCTCACCCCCACCAGATTGAGTCCAGCGCGGGGGTGTAGTTTGGTGGCCCCACTCTGAACCAGGTCGATGGCGGCAGTATCAACCCGCTGTAAGGCCTGGTTAAAATTTTCTATGGCTAGTAGCGCCTGACGGATTGCTTTATCCAGCGCCACAAACTTGGGGTCTACGGTCTTTCGCAGGGCAGCGATCTGGGCCTCTAGCTCCTTCACCTTGGCCTCTTGTGCTGGAAGGAAGGCTTCGGTACAGGCCATCAAGCCGCGATGGTTCGTCACCTCTAGTTCGTGCCGCTGAACAGCCCGGAAGTATTCGGCGGAGGTTTCAAAGTCTTCCGGCTGGGGAGCTGGCCCCGGTGGTGAGTTCCGATAGCTGGCAACCTCTTCTTTCGTTGCGGCAACGACGTTTTTGGCGGCGATCAATTCTTCGAGAAGAGACATAGGTTTCAGTTGGGGTAGAGGTCAAAAAACGGACGGACCAAGGTGGGCCTTAGCTGGCCCTTTGGCGGGGTGGGGAATAGCGCCCTAGGCTTTGCAGGTAGCTGGCGCAAAAACGGGCGTGCTCATCGGGGTTGTGGCGATTTTGGAACCAGTTCAAAACCACCGCCCGGTTCCACAAAACCTTCGACGTTTGCGACGGGCTAACCTTCACAAAGTGAAGCCCTTCTACGAAGTGCCTTGCCTTAATTTGCTTGAGGCCATCAAGGCTTAGGTCAAGTAATGCGGCCATGTTCCGAGTGCTGAGAAACTCTTTCTCTACGGCTTGATTCGTCATCTTTCTAGACACCTCCGAATTCGTAAAAATCATTCAAGCACGAAAGTCCGCCATCGCGTAGGAGTGCAAGGTTGCACTTTGGATCGCCCCAAAATTTGCAAACGCTTAAACGGCCTTTAAACCCCCCATAAAGGGTTGGGAAAAAATACAGCACTACAAACAGGTGCCCCTGACTGCATGGTGCCAAGGCGCTAAAAAACTCACACGAAAATGTTCAAGTTCTGAACAGTTGAATTTGTCAACTGTGTTTTGGCTTAAGACTCTTTGGTGTCTGCTGTGGCTGGCAGATCACCCCTATCTTTGGCATCGCGAATCGCAAGCTCAAGGGCAATGGCCGCAACGGTCGCCACTGCCTGATCTCTCATCTTTGCCCATCTCTCCAGGTCGGCGTAGACCGTCTCCGGGAGGGTTACGTTAACTCGTTTTGCCACGGTCGTCATGGTGATAACCCCTCAATACTACTCCATCGACACGTTCAAGCGTCATTACTGAGGCTTGACGCTTCAAGCATACTCCTTTGACGCTTAAAAGTGTTATAAGAGTGTCAGGAGAGGAACGCCATAGACACATTGCCAGAACAAGCGTTCTAGACCCTGCCCAGTTTTCCCAACGTTTACAACCCGTTTAGACCTATGCAAAACCCGTCTCTATCGGCGTACTGCAAACGCCACAACCTACCCAAGTCCAGCGTTTACAAGGCACTCAAGGCCGAAGGCTTTGACACCAGCAGCGGCCTAAGCCCTGAGGCTGTGGCCTTTACCGATTCGTATTTTCTGGACAGCCCCACCCACACCTCGGTAGCCACCGCCCTACCCACCATTGCCACTGGCAACCACCGGGGCCAGCTTGCCCTACCCCAACAGCCCAGCACCCTAGACCTGGGGCACTACCGAGGAGAGCACGCGCCCCTAACCATCTTCGAGCCGCAGGACATCGAGCGGTTTTTGAATAGCTGCGATGGCTTTTTGGAAGCCGTAGAGGCGGACTTTTATCACCAACAGGCCGTCACCGCCCAAAAGGAACAAGCCGCCGCCGTGGTGAGGGCCAAGGTAGAGCAGGTGAAGCAAGCCCAGCTTGTCTACCAACTGCGGTCAGAATCCTTGGCTCTGCACAACCGCACCCTAGATGCCGATCTGCAACAGGGCATGACCACCCTGGGAAAGCCCCCCGCCGACCATGCAGCCTAGTGCTGATCGGCCTGTTGACCCTGACCGTAATTTTGTTGTTTTGAGGATTTGACCATGTCAGACCCCGCCTCTTCTCTCTCTGACCTGCGAGCTAGCTTAGCCCTGGTTCGAGATCGCCTAGGTGACTTAGAACCCGTCATTCGCCCATTGGATAGCGCTACCTCAGTGCGTCAGGCCGCTGTAATGGTTAGCCGCGCCATCGCCCTGATAGACGAAGCCGAGCCAGACACGATTGAAGCCGAGATGCTGGCCTTCTATGCCGATGCCGATTGGAAAGAGATTTTGAACCAGTCGGTCGCAGGCACCACCGACACGTTTAAAGCCGAGTTAGCCCACCTGGCTGGGGATGCCTGGTTACTCAGGGTGTCCAAACAAGATGGGGAGGAATCTTCACAGTCGGCATTCGCTTGCAGCAGCAGAACTCAGGCTGCTGCCACTGCCTGTGCTGAGCTGTCTGATTGGCTGCGCTACTACGAAATCCCTTTCTAAGAGTTCACCGCTATGAAACGATTCCGCCGCCTAGCCGATACCCGCTTCTGGGCCAGCATGGGCCTCACCTTGGGGCTGATTAACGTGGGTGCCCACTGGGGGCTGATGGTTAACCGGATGCCGTGGGCAACCGACACCGACTATCAGCGCTTTGTGGGCATCGTCTCTGGCGATGTGCTGCCTTGGGTGATCGCCTTTGTGTTTGTCGGTGGGGTGGTGTTGCAGCTCCTACTGCCACCCATGCCCACCGAGCGCCAACTCCTACGCCGCCTTGCCCTCCGAAAGCTGGCAGAACAGCAGCTTGAAGGGGGCAACGACCAGGCGCTTTTGTTCTGGCAATCCCTGTTATCTGAGGGCAACGACCATGATTAGTATCCCTATCCAGCGCCCTGCCATCATTGCCGGGGCCATGTTCATCGGCGTGATGGCCATCCCAAAGGGCAACGCCATCCTAGCCAGCTTGGCCCCCCAACCTGCCATCGGCGGGCCTGTGGAGGAAAGCTCCGCAGACGAACCCGCCACCATCCCAGAACCCAGTAGTGAGGGGGCTAGGGCATGGGGGCAAGCGGTGCAAGTTCGCGCTACCTACCTGCTAGGGATTGCTCAGAGCAAGGGCGATGCCTTCACCTGGCTCTCTGAGCATGAGGCCAAGCTGCTAGAGCAAGCCAACCTCTACCGGGCGGGGGTGGGTAACTTTGCAGGCGATGCAACCCAGTTCGCCAAACTCACCAACCTATCCGCTGAACTAGCCGCCTGTGAGCTAGTCCGCCACTGGTTGCTGTACCCGGCTGATCGAAACACCGTGCCCAGTGCGCCGCTCAATCAACCCCTATCCACCTTTACCGAGGGAGAAACCGGATATGGCCAGCAATGGTAATCAACAGCTTGTGAATGGGGCTTGCATCGCCCTAGGGGCATCTCTGGCCCTGGCTAATGCGCCGTTGGTCGGTGCCACCGTGGCCGCTGTCGGTGCCTACCGTGCTGCCCAAGACGGGGCCAATCCCCTACGGGCGGTGGGTGCCTTTACCTGGGATGTGGTGTCGGGCCTGAAGGGGCTGCTAAATGCCGAGAAGCACATCGTAGTCGCTCCGGTGTCTGCCGTAGCCGGGGCACTGGCCAGCCAAGCCCAAAGCAAGCTGATTCGCTTTGAGATAGCCGGGGGGCAACAGCAGCTTGGTACCGACTGGCTACCTGAGTTAGCCGACCAGGGCAACGTAGGCGTTTTGGGTGATCAGGGGGAGGGTAAGTCCTTCATCCTCCGGTACCTGGCTTACCGATTTGTGGAGCAACACCAGGGCAATTGCCGGATCTACATCCACGACATTGAGGAGGGCCAAGGCCACGGGGCTAAACATTCCTGGTTTGGTTGGCCACGGGGCAGCGTGGTCTTCACCAACCCTGACGATCTA
>CAYUBC010000169.1:5607-7748 GCA_964442885.1 uncultured bacterium
CCTGCAAGACATTGATGCCGCCATTGATGACCCCGATTTTCTGCCCACCCTGCTACTGGTAGACGAGCTAAACAACTGCCTCGATGAGCTAGAGCCTGACTAGATCGCCATCGTGGACAAAGGGCTAAAGCGCATTCGCAACCGGGGCAAAAAGCGGGGCATCCACTTTGCTTTCGGGACTCAAGACATCAACGTGAGTGACCTTGGCCTGAACCGGGCGGCGATCAAAAAACTGAGCTGGATTGTGCTGCCCAAGATGGCAGGTAGCCCTGGTAACTTTGCCAACCTCGATCTAAGCGATGAGGCCAAGGCAGAACGCAAAGCCGCCTACGCCCAACTGAAGGCACTGGACAAAACCGAGGACACCTATCCCGCCTTGCTCTACCACAACCGCCACTGGAGCCTACGGGGCATCCCAGACCTTACCTGGCTACCGGAGACCATCGACCTACTGACCGGGGAAACCGCCACTGATACCCCGTCCTGGGTGGATGAGTTCTTGGCCGCCCACCCCGACTTTGACCCCAGCCGCTACACCAGCGCATCCAAGCTGACCGACGGCATTAACACCGTCCTGAGAGGTGAAGGGGTGCCCCTAGTAAAGCGCCTCAAGACCGATGACCGCTATCAGGCCATCAAGGATTTTTTGGAGGGGTGTAGGGGGGTATCTGCTGAGCAAGCAACGGAGAACTAAGGTGTTCGGGGTTTGTTGCTCCGAGCAAAGCAAGGATTTGATGAAGTTTTTTAGGAGAGCAACCGATGGAAGGCATGAAAAAGGCATTCGGCGAACTGTTGGTTTGGGGGATTGTCATCAGCATTTTGCTGAGTGGCGCGATCAACATCCCCTTGGCCGTTGGGGTCATCACCAACAAAATCACCCGCGTGATTCTGGTCATCCTAACCCCTAACTCTGCCGATACCCCCATTGAGGGATACCCAGCCAACGGGGGGCGCTAATGGCCAACAGTACCGCCAATATGGCCATCACCCTAATGTGTTTGGCCACGGGGCTGTTTATGTACAGCCGCATTGCCCCCGACCACTACGCCAAAACCTTTCAAGAACCGATGGCTCAGCAATGGCAAAAGCTCAATCAACAAAGCCAATATCCCAGTCCCTAGAAAGCCTAGAGCAGGAACTGAAGGCGCTACGCCTACAGGTGAGGGAGGTAGAGAACGGCCTAAGCCTCAACAAAGTGATCAACGTCAGCATCCTGGTAGGGCTGTGCTGGGGGTTGGCACTGGGGGCTGAGGGGTTCTACCAGTCGCGCAAAGCCTACAACGCCCTGCTAGACAAACTGCCCTTTGTGGATGGCCCCAGCGACAAAGCGCCTACCCTTACCCTCGATATGTCACCCCTCAAGCGAGGGGATACGGTCGCGGGCCTTACCGTCACCAGCGTCTACCGGGAACCCCAACGCCCCAACCATAACGGCGTAGATGTAGGCGGGCCGGTGGGGACTCCTTACTTTGCGCCCGCTGCCGTCAACATCCGGTGTTACTGGGATGGATCAGGCGGTGGCCAAGTGGCAGAGTTCCACTACCTCGAGCTGAAGTGGCAACTTCTACACCTCAAGGCCGGAAGCTGCAAGGCGGGGCAACAGCAGCCCGGTGCTGTCATCGGCGAACTGGGCAACACGGGACGATCTACCGGGCCTCACCTCCACTTGCAACTCAGACAGGGCAGCGGGTTCATTGAGCCAAAGCGGGGGCATGTGTTGTCTGTGCTGCAACCGCCCCAACATCCTGCCATCACCGATACCGCCGCACTGATTATGGAGTTCGAGGGATTCCACCCTACGCCCTACTGGGACTATCAACAGTGGACATGGGGCTATGGCACCAAAGCACCGGGGCCGGGTGGCCGCATCTCCCAGGAGCAAGCCAAGGCTGAACTAGGGCATGCGATCGCCGCCATTGATGCCGAGCTGGGCCGCATGGTGGCGGTGCCCATCACCCCCAACCAACGCATGGCCCTCACCTCCCTAGCCTTCAACATTGGCACCCCCACCCTAGGCCGTAGCCGCCTGATTCGTAAGCTCAACGCAGGTGACACATCCGGGGCTGCTGCTGAGTTCGATGTGTGGGTCAACGCCGGGGGTAAGCGCTTGCCCGGTCTAGTGAAGCGTAGGGCTAGGGAGA
>CAYUBC010000170.1:0-1860 GCA_964442885.1 uncultured bacterium
GTTCCCATGACAACCCTTAAAAAATAGAGATTTTTTTAAGCCTGAGTAGTAACCGCCTTAGCTCAGTAGCCGAGTCTCTATGCCGATGCTAACAAGGCACAAGGTTCCACGCAGGGGAGAGAAAAAGCAGGTCTCTAAAAATTGCTCATCACCGCGCTACCTGTACCTTGAAACATTAGCCAGGACAGGAAGAAGTTGCTGATGAAAATAGCCAGTAGAGCTGTGACAACGGCGGTTGTTGTTGATTGCCCTACACCTTTGGCTCCCCCGGTGGTAGTGAGGCCCCAGTTGGTGCCAATAATGGCAATTAATAGACCAAAGCAAAAGGCTTTAATCAGCGAGCTAACCAGATCCCACACCGATAGGAAGTTCTTGGCGGAATCTAAAAAAACTGAAGTGGGAATGCCGTACTGAGTAGTGGCAATTAACAGACCACCCGTCATGCCGGTAATAAAGGACAGCACATTCAGCAATGGCAGCATGAGGGCGCAGGCCACCAGCCGGGGAATGACTAAATAGTCGATGGGGTCAGTTTTGAGCACTTGCAGCGCATCAATTTGCTCGGTGACCCGCATCGTGCCAATTTCTGCGGCAAAGGCGGAGCCAACTCGTCCGGCAATAATAACAGCGGTGAGAACAGGCCCCAATTCCCGGGCCAGGGTTAGAGCCAGCACACCGCCTACCGCCGCCCCAGCGCCAAAGCTCAAAAACTCTCGCGTTACTTGAATGGTAAATACCATGCCGACGAAAGCCGCCGTAATTAGCGCAATCAGCAGTGACTCTGGCCCTACTGCCGCCATTTGTTCAATGGTGTTGCGCCGATGCAGGGGCCGTGAAATCAAATGAATGACAACCTGGCCAGCCAGAAAGAGAGCCGCTAGCAACCGTCGGCTCCACTGCCCTAGGCTGGAATTGTCTACTGCCTGTGCCAATGCCGATTCTCCCTGCTGATCTGCGATGTGCAATCCAGTAGCACTGCTTTTTTACCCCCGAATGGGCTGAGTTAAGCCAGGCGGAGCAACAGGATGAACCTGAGCGTGGCTGCCTGAAGGCTCCTGAGAGCTTGCGCCACGGCTTAGGAGCAGCCTTTACTTTAACTATAGGCCGTCTGTAGACAGATATAGACCACCTACAGACAGAGCGACAAATTGCCCTGCCTTTAAGAATAGTCACTGACCATGAAACTTTACTATCCTATAGGGTGGAGATTGGTAGATTTACCGCAGCCTATGGATGGAACAGCAGAGACAGGCCAGCCGTTTCTGGCGTCGCGCCGCCTCAGCGCCGGGGTGCTAGGGCTCTGGATGGTAACGTTAGTGCTCACGGGGGCCATGTTATTGGCTAGTTTGGGGGGGCTGGCGAGTACCGCTTGGGCTCGGCCTAGTGCGCTACTAGCACAGTCTATTCAGCCTTATCTGGCTCAACTAGCTGAGGCCGTTACAGAATTTACCCTGGACAACGGCATGACGTTCATTGTGCTGGAGCGGCGGCAGGCTCCAGTGGTGTCGTTTATGATCCATGCCAATGTCGGGGCCGTCAACGAGGTGGATGGTAAAACGGGAGTGGCTCACTATCTGGAACACCTGGCCTTTAAGGGCACTACTCGCATTGGGACTAAAGATTTTGAGGCTGAGCAACCCCTGTTAGAGTCAATGGACGCGGTGTTCACCAAAATACTGGCGGCTGAGGCCGCTGGAGACCGTGAGCAGGCCAGCGCATTGACCACCGACCTGAAAGCGTTGCAACAGCAGGCGGCTAGCTACGTTGAGCAAAATCGCTATGGCCAAATTGTCCAGCAGGCCGGTGGAGTGGGCCTCAATGCCACAACCGGGGCCGATGCGACTCGCTACTTTTACAGCC
>CAYUBC010000170.1:1870-7738 GCA_964442885.1 uncultured bacterium
CAGCCTGCCCTCCAACAAACTAGAGCTATGGATGTCTCTGGAGTCGGAACGCTTTCTTGACCCGGTGTTTCGAGAATTTTTTGAGGAGAAAAACGTCATCCTCGAAGAGCGGCGGATGCGGGTGGATAACTCCCCCATCGGCACGATGATTGAGCAGTTTCTAGAAACCGCCTTTGAACAGCATCCTTACCGTCGCCCGGTGATTGGCTACGAAGCAGATCTTTACCAGATCACTCGCCAGGATATCCAGGACTTTTACGACACGTACTATGGCCCAGGCAATTTAACGGCGGTGGTGGTGGGCGATGTTGACCCCGCCGAGGTGCAGCGTCTGGCCGAGGTTTACTTTGGCCGCTACAGTCCCCGACCTGCGCCATCCGAGCCCGTTGTTAACGAGCCGACCCAGACGGCTCCCCGGCAGTTTACTCTAGAGATGCCTTCGAAACCGTGGTATTTGGAAGGCTACCACCGGCCTGGCCTAACCCACCCCGATCACATCATCTACGGCATGATTGATAGCCTGCTGGTGGGCGGGCGCACCTCTCGGCTCTACAAAGCTGTGGTGGAAGAGGCCCAAATTGCGCTGGATATTGGTAGTTTGAACGGCTTCCCTGGGGATAAGTACGACAATATTTTTCTCCTCTACGGCTTGACGGCACCGGGCCACAGTCCCGATGAAATCGGGGTCTTATTTCGTCAAGAGCTGGCTCGTTTACAGAATGAGCCCGTTACTGAGGCTGAGTTAGACCGGGTGAAAACCCAGGCCAGGGCGGGCTTGCTGCGCAGTTTGGACTCCAACAGCGGCATGGCCTCCCTGCTGGCTGAATACCAGGCCAAGACCGGGGACTGGCGCAACGTATTTAAAGATTTAGACGCTATCGAGCGGGTGTCAGCAGCGGATGTTCAACGGGTAGCAGAAACGCTCTTTCAGGAGAACCAGCGCACGGTGGGCAAGCTGATTCCGGCTCAGGAGCCAACGCCCTGAGGGCCAGCTTAGTTTGCTTACCGCTATCGGTTCATGGAATAGCCAAACATTGGCCAGACAACTATTGCTAACGGACAGGTTGCTATGAGTGGGTTTGTGACGTATCGCCGCTGGATGACCAAACGCTGGATTGCACTGCCAGTGCTACTGCTGCTGGGGTGGTTGGGGGTGGTGCTGCTGGGCTGGCAAGCTCCCGCCAGTGCGCTGACGCCGCGCCACTATGATGAACTCCAGTTCCCGACTTTGAGGGAGGTGCAAATTCCTGAGTTTGAGCGCTACGAGCTGCCTAACGGGCTGGTGGTGTATCTCATGGAAGACCACGAACTGCCACTGGTGAGTGGGTCGGCCACCTTTCGCACAGGCTCTCGCTTTGAGCCTGCTGACCTGGTCGGGCTGGCCAATATTACCGGCGAAGCCATGCGCCAGGGCGGCACCACCCGCCTGGATGCTGAGACCCTGAACCAGGAACTAGAACAGCGGGCCGCGGCGATTGAAACCGGCATTGACCTGGCGGCGGGCAGTGCCAGCTTTAGTGCCCTGGTGGAAGATACCGAAGCCGTTTTAGAGCTATTTGCCGATGTCATCCAGCGTCCGGCCTTTGCCCAGGAGCGCATCGACCTGCTCAAGCGGCAGTACAGCGGTGGCATTGCCCGCCGTAATGACAATCCCGATGAGATTACCTCCCGCGAGTTTCGCAAACTGGTCTATGGGGCCGATAGTCCCTACGCTCGCACCATCGAGTACGCCACCCTGGAGGCTATTGATCGGGACGCTATTGAGCAGTTCTATCGGGCGTCCATTCGTCCAGAGCAAACCATTCTGGGCATCGTGGGGGATTTTGACAGCGCTACGATGAAGCGGCTGATTGAGCAGTACTTTGGCTCCTGGCAAGGCAGCGGCACACCCCTGGCCGTGTCTCCTCTACCGGCGGTGGAGCAGACTAAAGCCGGTCTGTTTATGGTGGATCAGCCTCAACTGACCCAGAGTTCCATTCAGATTGGACACCTGGGTGGGCAGCTTAACTATCCTGACCACGCGGCTCTCAGCGTGATGAACGAGGTGCTGAATGGGTTTGGGGGGCGTCTGTTCAACGAGGTGAGATCGCGCCAGGGCTTAGCCTACTCGGTCTATGCGTTTTGGGCTCCCCGCCACGATTATCCCGGCCTGTTTATTGGTGGTGGCGAAACCCAATCAGCCGCAACGGTGCCCTTTATTCGTTCGGTGGAAGCGGAACTGGCGCGCATCCGCACGGAACCCGTTACCGATGAGGAGCTAGCCCAGGCTAAAGACTCGGTACTCAACAGCTTTGTGTTTAACTTTCAAAGCCCTGACCAAACCCTGGCCCGGTTAATTCGCAACGAATACTACGACTACCCGGCTGACTTTATTTTTCAGTTTCAGGAGCAGGTGCAAACCACTACAGCGGCGGACGTTTTAGCCGCCGCCCAGGCCCGCCTCAACCCTGACCAGTTGGTTATTCTCGTGGTGGGCAACCAGTCCGCTATTCAGCCGCCCCTGGCTAGTCTGGCTCCTAACAGTACGGTAACGTCCATCGATGTGACGATTCCGAGGTCTGGCGCTTAGGGTCAGACGTGGCCAAGACTATTGCACCGTAGGAAACTCAGAGTCAATCGGGAGGTCGATGTCACTGTCCCAGTCGTGGGGAAGGAGTTGGGTTGCATCTCTGCCTTCGTCAAGATCGTCAACTTCAGATTCATCGACCCAGGTTGGCAGACTTAGCGGTTCAGCGCTCGCCCCCCCAGCCTGATGTTTAAGGATAACTTCTACGGTTTCTAAATCCTTCAGTACCTCCCAGGCTGACTGGTATCGTTCGGTGAAATCGTACAAGACCAGCCGGGTGAGCACCCCAGCTAGGGCCGGGTTGACATTGGGAACCTCGTAACGCCACAGCAACTCGCCATTGGCATCTCGCTTGAGGGCGTAGGCGGGGATACCAGTCAACGCTTCCAGGGCTGTAATGCCGAGGGCATAGAGGTCGCTACCAAACTTGGGCAGTCCGGCGGCCTGTTCGCTGGGCATATAGCCCTGGGTGCCCACACCAACGGTAGAGGTCAGGTTGGCATCGGTATCGGCCAGCCGATTGGAGATCAGCTTAACCGCGCCAAAGTCAATGAGCACCAGCCGCCCATCGGCTTTGCGGCGAATAATATTGGATGGCTTGATATCGCGGTGAATAACGCCCTGGCTATGGACAAAAGCAATCACCGGTAGCAGCCCCTTCAACAACTCCAGAACGTAGAGTTGTGGCATGGGCTGACGGCTCATCAACTCCTCCTTCAGCACTCGGCCTTCAATCATTTCCTCCACTAGATAAAAGGAATGGTGGGCTTCAAAATAGGCCAAAAGGCGCGGAATCTGGTCGTGGTGGCCCAATTTTTCAAGGGTTTCGGCTTCGCCCAGGAAAAAGCGCCGACCCAGGCGGTGAGACTTGGGATCGTTGCTGATAATCCGCAATTGCTTCACCACGCAAATGGGGGAGCCAGGGCGCTGGGTGTCTTCGGCCACGTAGGTTTCGCCAAACCCACCAGAGCCCAGCAGCCGCACAATTCGATAGCGATTCCCCAGCAGCAGGCCAATCACCTCCGCTTCCCGTAGCTTCAACAGGTCTTGCAGGTCGTCTTGCTGACTGATAATTTCCTGCACGATGGGAGAGGTGACGTACTGCTCTAGAGTCTGGCGCAGACGCTGCTTGCGGAAATGCTCAGCCACAATATCCGCCGTAATGAACGCACCGCCTATGACCATGAAGCCAAGCACGGGAGCCCCGGTGGGCAGCAAAAACCCAGCCATTGCAAAGGCTGCGTAACTAAGCCAGAACCACAGGCTAGCGATCGCCGCCGTCCACCCCAGGCGGGCAATGGGCCGGTTAAAGCGCCAGAGCAACACCCCAAATCCAGCCCCGGTGGCAAAGACTAGCACGGCCCGCAGCCACGGTGCCCCGATCAGCTGCTTCAAGGCTGTGCCATCGCGCAAATTAGCCACGTCGTTGGCCAGGATTTCAACCCCAGCCATCGTGCCGCGATGGAGCAGGGTTCCCGAAAAGGGAGCCCGATGAAAGTCCTGGAAGGACTGAGCTGTTGCCCCGATTAGCACAATTTTGTCCTGGAAGTATTGCCCGTTGTTGAGTTGGTTAACCCAGGGGTCGCTGTCCAGGATGTACCAAAACGGTATGTGGGTGAAGGTGCGGGTGGGGCCATGAAAGTTAATAAATTGACCGCGAGGACTTGACTGCGGCCTCTGAGTAGCGCTGAGAGTAGCCTCCGCAAAGGATTGCCTTTGATCAAGTTCGCTGCCCAGAATACTGGCATCCTCAACCTCCCTTAGAGTCCTCTGCAAATCCTCCAGGTAAGCCCGCCCATGCCGGTGAATGCGGCCATCGGGATCGATGGGAAAGTTGATCGTGCCGGTGCGGACAGCGGTGTTGAGAAAGGGCGTAATCGGTTGCAGGGGACGAATTAGAGCGCCCTGGCGCAAATTGGCATCATCGTAGGTGGCGGCTAGCACAATGCGATCGCCATAGCGCTCCAGGACTGCCGCCAAAGCCGCATCGTCCTGGGGGCCATAGCTGCTATCGGTAAAGAACAACACGTCTACTGCCACGGTCTGTGCGCCAGCCTCCATCAAGCGTTCGATGGCAATGGCGTAGGCCTGCCGCCAGGGCGGAACCGTAGCAATTGGCGCTAGCTCAGGATATTGCTCTGGAGCGGTTTGATAGTATTCCGCCTGAGATAGCGACTCGTCGTCCATGGCCAGAATCACAATATCCTCAGGGGCTGGCACCGGGCCACGAATTTCAAAAAACAGGGTTTGCAGCCGCCGATCCAAAAGCTGGGCTGGGGGACTATCCGTGGCCACATGGGCAGCCACAAAGCTCAGCCACAGGCCCGCTAAAAAGACCTTCAGCCAACCTTTTTTCATCTGCCGCTGCATCCAACCCTTAACCTGGTGTCGGGTCGGGTAGAGCGAGGTCGTTGCGTTGGGGGCGGGTGTCATAGGCGAACGTGATGTAGGGCAACGGCAGCACCCGAAGGAAGTTTAGCTTGATCCAGCATAGACCCGCTATTACCCTCGCGGCGCTAGCCATCTGCCTGAATTTGGGCTATGCATAATCAGAGGATGGCGCAGCAGGTTCCCCTGGGGCGAGGATTAAGGCTAACCAGCCCTGGCGTAGCGTTTTTTACTCCTGCCAATAAAACTAAACGGTTCGGTAAAATAAATAGAGCACGTTATAAACAGCGCAGCCGATCATCTTCGGCTAAATTACTAACCATTCAACCCCGCTGGGGTTAACCAGCACAGACCACAGACCACAGAGCACAGACCAGTTAGAGCACACAGGAGAATGATGGCGCGGGTGATTCAGGAGCCGATAGGGTTAAACGATAAGGCGGTTCAAATCTTGCAGGGGGCCATGCAGGAATTTTTGCACTACGGCTACGCAGGCACCAGCATGGATCGCGTGGCGGCTACCGCTGGTGTGTCTAAACCCACGGTATACAGCTATTTTCAGGATAAAGAAGGGCTATTTCGGGCCTTAATTAAGTACGTAGCCCAATCTCGCTGTGAGCAGGTAACGGGCGGCCAAGCCATGGAAGGTGCTCCTGAGATAGTGATTCGTAAGCTGGTTACCAACGCCATTGAAAGCGAACTGCATGATATCGACTATCAAAATTTTGTGCGGTTGGTGGCTGGGGAATCGGGACGTTTCCCTCAGTTGGCCCAGGCCTTTGTGGAAAACCTGACCAAACCCGCCGTCGATCAACTCACGGCCTACCTTAACGATCACCCAGAACTTAACCTGCCAGATCCCGAAGCCATCGCCCGCATTTTAATTGGCTCAACCGTCTTTTTTGTGCTGTCTC
>CAYUBC010000171.1:0-7669 GCA_964442885.1 uncultured bacterium
TTTAGCTCAGCCCCAAGCCACCTTTGGTGGTGAGTTGTTGCACCCAACGTTGGTAGAGCAAGCGGCGGCTTATCTTTACCATCTGGCTAAAAATCATCCCTTCGTAGATGGCAACAAACGTACAGCTTTTGCGGTTATGGTCACCTTCTTGCGCGTCAACGGCCAGCGTCTAACCCTCACTAACGACGCGGCCTACGACCTGGTTATGCAAGTTGCCCAGGGGCAGTTCGACAAGCCTGCCATCGCCAGCCGCCTAGCCAACGCCCTGGAACCAGTTTTCTGACTTAGCGATAAGCTAGCCCTTCGGCATAACACGAAGAATGGTTCAAATTCTTTGAGCTGTTGATCCCTTACGTGGATGATCAAGAACAGGCTGACATTGAAGCGAGTTTTTCGCCAACCGCCTATGCAGATAAGGATTTTGTTGATGTAAACGACTGGTTTGATTATGAGATTACAGCTGACTTAGGCAATTTTTGCCTGGTTCTGCCCGGCAATCTCCTGCAGTAATCCCAGCATCTGCTCCATACTCTTGTGCAGAGACTTAATATCTTGCTCGATGACATCTAGCCGCTTTAATAATTCATTTTGGGTAGTGTTTAGCATCCCAGTCCTATTGGGGTCAGGAATACCGCTTATCTCATTCAGTTTTGCTACCAGAGAATCCCAGCTATTTGCCTTGATACCAAAGTGGGCCTTGGCCACTTTAAGGGTCTTAAATTCTTTTTTTAGATCAGAAACTTCGTAAGGTACTGGAGATGCCATCTGCTCGCTCTGGTTCAGATCCTCCTCGATCATCTCAACCACTTCACCAATCAGCTGATCGTGATTTTGTACTATTTGGGCCGCAGCTCCCAATATCCGGGAGGTAGCCTTAATTTGAGTATTCGTTTCCTGCCTTAGCTCCTGGGCAATGTCACGTAGTTGATCACCCAGAGTTTTGGGCTGCGAATTTGGAATTATCGAAACTGAATCGTGACTCATATATTCCTCGTTCGTTACCCTTATTCTGAAAGGATTTCTTTAATCGCGCTCCAAATGCGCTGTAGCTTTTGAAGCATTCCCACCGGATTATCGCCTACCTCCCCATCTACTGAATCTACCAGGCTTTGAATCCGATCCATCCGGGCCGCTACCTCTTCCAAGTTCGCGATGGCTCGATCCTTCTTCCTTAGCGACTCGTGGAGTAGTACACTCATCTCGCCTATCTCCTGTTTCAGCCGCTCATTTTCTCGCTTACGCCGAGTTTCCCAACCCTTAATTCCAGCCTTAGATCGTCGCTCAATTTTTAGCTCTTGCTCAATTTGCTTATACAGCACTAGATAGTTTTGGGACTCCTGCCGGGCTTCGTTGTACTTGACTTCAAACTCGCTACTTCTGGCCTTTTCCTCGGTATAAAGCGCTAGATACGAGCTTGCCTGCTCCTGAGTCTGCTGATAAAGAACGATTGTCGATTGCAGCTCTTCCTGCTGCTCCTGGTAAAGCCTCTGGCTTTCCTCTAGCTGCTGCGCCTTCTCCTTAACCTGATCCTTAGCTTCATCCCGATCTAATCGAGTATTGTTCAGAAGCTGTTTGAGCTCTTTGGACGATGTTGGCTCAGACTGTCTGGAGCGCGGGTTATTGATGGAATTATCATCGGATGGAGTATGTCTATCGGCTCGTCGCATTCCTGGCATTTGCAGACATCACTAATAACACAAGGGTGTTCTTCCTTCTTCACAGGTAGAGCGCCTGCGTCCGGAGGGTTAAAATCAAAATACAGTTATATTCAGTTTGCTATTCAACTCTACAGCTCTGACCGCAATGCACGAAGGGCTGTTGTAAGGTGGGTACCGCCCACCTTACCATTTTCGTGAAGCCTCCGCTTCTGGGCTCGAGTTTTAGCCTGGCTGCTGGTAGCGCAGCAGGTAGCTAAACACCTCCCCCGGTTCTGGCCTAATCACCATCCCAGACTCTGGGATGGTAAACAATCCGCTCCACTCTAGCCGCTCGGCGTAGCGGAGCAGGTGCAGGTAGTTGATAGCGCCCTGAACGCCCTGTTCAGAGCCGATGATAATGTGCTGCAAGGAACTTAGATCCCCGGTTTTTTGGAAAAACCGGGGATCTATAGCGATGTAACTCATGAGGAATTCCTCCAAAACAACGATGGGTAGGAAATCCCCAAGAACTTAGCCGCCCTAAGCGTTGTACAAGTCAGGGCGGCTAAAATAACATAGCCTCCGAGACAGCTTACTCTGTCAAAGGGGTTAGCCGCTGGTTAGAGGGGCGAACTCTGGCCAGTGGCGTCCGACTAAATTTTTGGGACGTAACAAAAGCTGCAAGTCACAGCTATGGGAAACGAAGATAGCGCACTTGGGCGCTAGATGCAAGTAACTTTTATTGCTATTTCTCAAAGGCCGAGCATCTAGTCATGGTATCCAGGATGCTACCCGGTTGAGCCCACAAGCCCAGGAGGACGAAAACTTCTCCCTTCAAAACTACTTCAATACTTGAACGTGGGGATAGTTAACGATCTTGGTATCAACCGTCAGCAGTGGGCAGCCAATGATCTGGCTTGTCGCCACGATGATTTGCTCCGCTGGGTCGTTGTGGAACCCGTCGAGTTGAGTTGCCTGTACCACAATGGGTAGAGACAGAGCTAGCAATTGCACACCAGGATATGCCAGCCCACTATCTAGCCATTCACTCACCGGGCAGGTCAACTCCATGCGGCCCTTTTCTACTAGCTTAGCCACCTCCCAGCAGGAGAAAATGCTAACCCGTAAACCACTCGTTTTATGGGCTTCGATTAACTCACGTAGGCGCTCTGTCAGACGAGGATTATTATCTACCCACCACACCCAAATATGGGTATCCAATACAATCATTTCAGCGCTTCCCACTCTTCGGCAGGCACTGCCGGTTGAAAGGGATCGTCATAGCGCAGTACTGTCCCTTGCAGCGGATGTTGCACCGATGCTTGTGGAGTTAATTTGCTGTTCTTCGTCTGCTCTAGAATAATAACTTCCACCGTATCTCCAGCGTGAAAAGGCAACCCTTTCAGCACCAGGATACCGTCATCCGTTAAGATCGCTGCCAGCTTGTGGGCATTCATACACTGACTCCTAGACAAAAAGCCTGAACAATATCGTAACCACATTTCTGGTCGCTGATATCCCGTGGTGTATTACCAACCTACCTGAGACACTAATGACCATTGTGGTCGGGATGGGCAGCGGCCATCGCTTGCAGATTTTGGCGGGCGATCGCAAAGCTGGGCTGGAGGGTAACGGCCCTTTCAAAGTGCCAGTGGGCCAGGTCAAGCTGTTGCAGCTTCAGGTAAGCTACGCCCAGGCTGTTGTGAGCCTCGGCCCCAGGCCATGTCCAGAAGGCGGCGACCTGTGAGCCTGGTTGGGTAGCTTAAAATTTAGGTAATTCATCCGCTGATTGACATGGCCACTACCGCAGACGATGTTTGGCGCTTGCTGGGCGAACTGACCGCAGCTCAGAAGGAGACAGAGCGCCGCTTTCAGGAAACCGAGCGCAAGTTTCAGGAGAGCGATCGCCGCTTTCAGGAAACCGAGCGATTTATTAAGGAGCTGTCCCAGGAGACCGACCGCCAAATGCAGGCGGCGATTCAGGAAAACAAGCGGGTGAATCGGCAACTCAGCCAGCAATTGAGCAAACAACTCAGCGACCTGGGGGGAGCCTGGGGGCGCTTTGTGGAAGATCTGGTGGCCCCCGCCTGTGAGCGGCTATTTGTGGAACGCGGCATTCCAGTCGAGCAGGTGAGCCAGCGGGTCAAACGGCGGCGGCAGGGCGACACGCTGGAAATTGATGTGCTGGTAGTCAACCAGGGCCATGTGCTGGCAGTTGAGGTCAAAAGTAGCCTCAGTGATAGCGACGTAAAGGAGTTTGTGGCGGATCTGGAACGGTTTCGCGACTTTTTCCCGGAGTACGCAGATATGCAGCTCTATGGGGCGGTGGCTGGTATTGGCATTGAGGCCGGGGCAGACCGTTACGCTTACCGCCAGGGGCTGTTCGTGCTGGCCCAGTCCGGCGAAACAGTGGTAATTCTTAACGATGACCAGTTTCAGCCGCGAGTGTGGTGATGGGGCGGAACCCCAAGTTGACGTGGGCTTAGCGCAAATTTAAGTGGGTGTGGCCTGATACAGTTAAAGATTGGGTCTGAAATCATTGCATTAAAGTGGTGATTTCGGTTTAAATTTGGGCCAAGTTATGGCCTTAGCTGTGGGTCTGGCTCGGTCTGTCCAGCCAGGGAAAGTTCAATGCGGCAATAAGGGCGATCGCAAGGAGAGCAAGCGAAAATACTATGGCGCTGATCGTACAGAAATATGGGGGCACTTCCGTTGGCACCGTGGAGCGCATTCAGGCGGTGGCTCAGCGGGTTAAGGCTACGGTAGAGGCCGGGCATCGGGTGGTGGTGGTGGTGTCGGCCATGGGCAAAACCACCGATGGCCTGGTGAAGTTGGCCACAGAAATTACCGATCAGCCCAGCCGTCGCGAAATGGATATGCTGCTCTCTACCGGTGAGCAGGTTTCCATTGCTCTGTTGACTATGGCTCTGCATGCCCTGGGGCAAGATGCCATTTCTCTGACTGGGGCGCAGGTGGGCATTGTCACCGAGGCTGAGCATACCCGTGCCCGCATTCTAAAAATTAAAACCGACCGCCTCCAGCGTCACCTGAATGAAGGCAAAGTCATTGTGGTGGCAGGGTTTCAGGGCATTAGCCAGACCTCAGATTTAGAAATTACTACCCTGGGCCGGGGCGGCTCGGATACCTCCGCTGTGGCCCTGGCAGCAGCACTTCAGGCCGAAACCTGCGAGATTTACACCGATGTACCCGGTATTCTCACTACCGACCCGCGTCTGGTGCCCGAAGCCCAGCTCATGGCGGAGATCACCAGCGATGAAATGCTAGAATTGGCCAGCCTGGGGGCCAAGGTGCTGCATCCCAGAGCCGTGGAAATTGCCCGCAACTACGGCGTTACTCTGGTGGTGCGCTCAAGCTGGACGGATGAACCTGGTACGCGGGTGATTTCGCCCCAGCCCCAGCCGCGCCCGCTAGAGGGGTTGGAGCTGGCTCATCCGGTGGATGCCGTGGAGTTTGATACCGACCAGGCCAAGGTGGCCCTACTGCGGATTCCCGATCGCCCCGGCATTGCCGCCCGGCTGTTTGGCGAACTGGCCAATCAAGCCCTTAATGTAGACCTGATTATTCAGTCCATCCACGAAGGCAACACCAACGACATTGCCTTCACGATGGTCAAAGCTAACCTGAACCTGGCAGAAGCCGTGGCAGAAGCCATTGCCCCAGCCCTGCGCAGCAACCCCCTCGACACCACCCAGGCCGAGGTCATGGTGGACACTCGCATGGCTAAAATCAGTATTGCCGGAGCGGGGATGATTGGTCGCCCTGGGGTGGCGGCGAAGATGTTCTCCTCCCTGGCAGAGGCAGGGGTGAATATTCAGCTGATTTCCACCTCAGAGGTGAAGGTGAGTTGCACTATTGATGTGGAGGACTGCGATCGCGCCATTGCTGTGCTCTGCAATGCCTTTGATGTCACCTCCTCCCCGATGCCCCCGGCTGCATCATCCTCAACCACAGCTCACCAGTGCCCGGTAGTGCGGGGGGCGGCACTGGATACCAAGCAGGCCCAGGTCGCCATTCGCCACGTTCCCGACCAGCCGGGTATGGCCGCCAAAATCTTTCAATTGCTGGCGGCCAATGGAGTCAGCGTCGATATGATTATTCAGTCCCAACGCTGCCGCTTGGTGAACGGCCAGCCCACCCGCGACATTGCTTTCACCGTTGCGCTGGACGATGCCCGTACCGCCAGGGCGCTGGTAGAAGCCGCCGCCGCTGAGTTGGGATGTGGTGAGGTGTGGGTAGATGAGGCCATTGCCAAGGTCAGCGTTGTGGGCATTGGCATGATTGAAGCCCCCGGTGTGGCCGCTCGCATGTTCAAAGCCCTGGCCGACCAGGGGATTAATCTACAAATGATTGCTACGTCAGAGATCAAAATTAGCTGCGTGGTGGCGGAGAGTGAAGGGGTGAAGGCGCTTCAGGCTGTTCACCAGGCCTTTGGGCTGGCTGGCACCAAGCCCGTGGTGGTGCCGGTTTAGGCGGCGGGAATCACTCTCACGACCCCGTCCAACTCAATGCCGCTGGCTGTCACCGCCAGGTAGCGGATATTGACCTCAGGCCCCAGGTCCATCACGACCTCGTCCAAAATAATGGGGGTAGATGCGGTTTGCCCCTGGCAAAGCGTGACCACCGATTGGCACAGACACAGCCAGCGGCCCTCGCGGATTTCCAGAGCCGTGTCCAGAATCAAACGCTGATCTGGCCTACTCACGGAGCACCAGGTCAGTTGAAGCTGGCCATCCTCCAGGGCCAGATCCGTCACCTCGGCAGTTTGGCAAAAGGTGGCCAAGTCAGGCAGGGCACCCTGAGCCGGGAGAGGATCTGGCTGGGCCTGCATGAGTCGTTGCCATACATCTTGAAGCCCCTGAGCCAGCAGTGGAGCTTGCAAAGAGGTACGCAGATCAGCCTGACTTAGGCGAACTTGCCCCGCCACCGGGAAGGGCTGAAGCAACCGCAGGGGCTTACCCCGCAACACCTGGCCTAGGTTGATGTGGATCTCGCTGGCAGTTACCGTCGCCTGGCTTACCTGTAGCCCTCGATAGACCGCCGCCTGGGCCGTCAGACTGACCTGGGGCATATAGCCAGAGAGGATTTGGCGATCGCCTCCCACAATGCAAAAGTCCAGCCCCGCTAGATGATCGAGCTGGGTGTGCAACCAGAGGCGAATGGCTGGCGGCAGCAGCCGACTAATTAACCGGCTGCCCCGTGGCTGGCTGGCGGCCCCAGGTTGGCCGGTAGAAGTGTCTGGCTCAGACGGGTCAGAGTAAGGGGGGCTGGAAACATTGGCATCTGCGCAATCGGAATTAGTGGCGTTGGCCTGTTCAGCGGTCATAACCAGAGCGTTGAAGAAAACAACGGGAGGAAAACGGTCTCTCCCTCAGATGACTTTAGCAGAGCCATCGTGTCCTGACCGGGATCGCCTTGAGGGGTAACGGAGATCAATTCATCAGGATTTCTTGACGCAAATCTACTCAGGGGGATCATTATGTCAGGAAAGCCTGACATAATGATCCCCGAAACCCATTGGTTTCGCCGAAGGGGCCAGAAAAGCCTGATTAGAGGCTTGATCCCGGACTTCTTTTTTGTCATATTACGGGGCAAGGTTGATCCCCGCTAACGATAGATTTGAGTTTTGCTGGCCTGGGTGCTGAGTTGAGTTTCGGTGCCAGGCCGCAGGTCAAGAGTGTGATCTGGTTGTGTAATTCAGTTCCTAAGGAGACCATTAGCCCATGTCTCAGCAACGTCCCCCCTTAGAAGAGATGACCCTGCGGCAGCTCCGCCGGGTTGCCAGCGAGTATGAAGTGTCTCGCTATAGCCGCATGCGCAAGCACGAGCTAATTGACGCCATTCGCGCCATTGAGGCTCGTCGTGGTCAGGTGCCTGCCCCTGCTGTGGCCACCTCAGCTATGGTGGCGCAGACCCAGGTAGAAGCCTCTAAGTACATGGCTCCAGATATCCCCCCGCTGGAAGCGCTAGCCTCGCTGGATGAGGGATTGCCTGACTTGCCCGGTGGTTACGGC
>CAYUBC010000172.1:0-7658 GCA_964442885.1 uncultured bacterium
AAGACGTCTCTGAGCTTTTTGATAAATTCGGCTTTGAATACAAACTTTAAGATACTAGATTTGTTAGAATCAATCGGGTTAGAGCTAAGTACGATCGAGGCTTAACAATTTCAGGAAACATTGGCGCTCCGGTTACAGTACCTGGCACCGAGCGCGGCTCAGCTAACTCTCCCCCAATGCCACCAAACAGGTGCATCACCAGCATTTGGTCGCCCACGGCCCAGGTCGGCGACAACCCCGCCTTGACATCTGACTTGACCAGAACCGATTGAATCGTGCCCTTGCGGTCTGGTGTGTGCCGCCAGTTATCGAAGTTGATGTAGTTGAGGCCGTTGCGGGTGCCCAGAATCGTTTTCTCAGGCTGGAGTTGAAAGAGCTGACGCGGGGCGATCGCCCGCACCACAAAGGTGCCCTCGGTATTCCTGGCCCCGTAGAGGTACCACCCGGCCTCCCCGGCGGGAGAGTTGGCCAGCTCCTGAGGAGTTGACTGAAACACCCCAGATTTGGCCGGAGCCACCTGGGGGATCCGCACGGTTTCAATTGGCCCATCGAAGGTCTGGGTGGTGGGGTTGTAGTGCTGTACCCGCTGGTAGTCGCTGGGGCAAACCCGTCGGCCTGGACAATTAGCCGGAGCCGGTTGGTTGGCCTCGGCCCCCAGTACTTTAACCAGGGTGTAGAACCGCTCAGGAATTTGAATCGGGCTGACATCAATCTCCAGCACCGTTTCCAGCACCGTTTCCTGGCTTGGCTGCTGCCGAGCAACGCTGGGCAAGGCGACGACCATGTCGTCCTGAGGACGAGTGCCCGCCAGGGATTGCAGGGGCCCAACCCGCGCCCAGCCATTCAACCGGGTGGGGTGAATAATCCCTTTTTGAAGGCTGGCCTTGGTCGCCGCATCGAACTCAATGCCTCGGGTCACCAGGGTCAAAAACTCGCGACTATCTGGAGTATCCTGCCACTGGAGCCGTACTCGCTGGCCCACTAACCCTGGGGTGGGGCTGGTGTAGACCTCCATCCACACCCAGTCCATGCTGTCGGCTTCGGCGGCAGCGCGATCGGGCAAAATCAGCCGCCCTGACCACTCTGCTACTGGCCAATAGCCGTTGTCAGGAGTTTGTTGGGCGGGGTATGGAGCGGGGTTAGCTAAGGCGGGCTGGAGTGTTGGGGGCTGGAGTGCTGAGGGCTGGGCGCGAGAAGACCTGGTGATGAGCCCACCCAGACAGAGACAAAGCCCTAACACCAGTACAAGCATCCACCCGTAGCGATAGAGTCTTTGCCACCCCATGCGATCGTGCCTCCCCACGATGAGTCAGGGGGTTATCTATAGCCCTAGTCGCCGTTAACCCCACAAATAGCCTATTGAGATAATAAAGGCTAATCGCCACCCATCATGCCAACCCTGGCTATCGCCCATCGCCCCGGCGCGGGTCAAACTCAGCCTGACCTAGGCTAGGTCGCGACCGGCTGCTTGGCTTCAAACTTCAGCTTCGACCGCTTAAAGGGTTCGGGAATATTCACCGGGTAGTTGCCCGTAAAGCAGGCGGAGCAAAAGCTGCTGGGCTCTTGATAGGTAGCGTCTAGCATGCCTTCCCAGCTCAGGTAGGCCAGGGAGTCTACGTTGATTTGCTTGGCAATGTCGTCCAGGGATTTAGTTGCAGCAATCAGTTGGTCTTGATTATCAGTGTCAATGCCGTAAAAGCAGGGATGGGTGACTGGCGGCGATGAGATGCGCATGTGGACTTCCGTGGCCCCGGCATCGCGCAGGGCTTGCACGATTTTGCGGCTGGTGGTGCCGCGCACAATGGAGTCATCCACAATCAGCACACGCTTGCCTTCGAGCACATCCTTCAGCGGGTTTAGCTTAATGCGAATACCCACCTCCCGCATCGACTGGGTAGGTTGAATAAAGGTACGCCCCACGTAGCGATTTTTAATCAGTCCTTCCGCGTAGGGAATGCCAGACTGCTGCGAGAAGCCAATAGCCGCAGGAATACCTGAATCGGGCACAGCCATAATTAAATCCACATCAACGGGGGCCTCTTTGGCTAATTGGTGGCCGAGGCGACGGCGATAGCTGTAAAGGCTTTCGCCGTTGACAATGCTGTCAGGCCGAGAGAAATAAATCATCTCAAAGACGCAGAGCTTGCGCTGGGTAGGCTCAGCCCATTGATAGGCCGTGATGCCCCGTTCCGTAATCCAGACCATCTCGCCGGGCTGAACGTCGCGAATGTAAGTTGCGCCAATGATATCCAGGGCACAGGTTTCGGAGGCCAGCACATAGGGGGCTGGGCTACCCTCCACGGGCACATCCCCGCCCAGCACCCCCAGCACTAGCGGACGAATGCCCTGGTGGTCACGAGCGCCGATGATTCCCTCTGGGGTACCAATCACCAGGCTAAACGCGCCCTGGCAGCGGTTAAAGGCTTTTTCGGCGGCGCTGACCCAGTTATACCCGTCATTAATGGCCTCCGCCAGGGCAAAGGCAATCATTTCAGAGTCAGTGGTGGTAACCAGGTCGTGATTGCGCTGGAGCAGTTCATCCCGCAGATCCGCCGCGTTGACTAGGTTGCCGTTGTGGGCTAAAGCCAGATCGCCCAGGCGAGTGGGCACCACAGCGGGTTGGGCATTACAGACATGGCTGGAGCCAGTGGTCGAGTAGCGAGTATGGCCGACCGCAATATGCCCCGGCAACTCTTGCAGAACGTGATCGTCAAATACCTGAGACACCAGGCCCATGTGTTTGTAGCAGTGGCTTCCTGAGGTATCAAAGGTGGCAATGCCGGCTGACTCTTGCCCTCGATGCTGTAGCGCAAAGAGACCAAAGTAAGCCAGGCGAGCAACCTCTTCATCGGGTGCGTAAAGGCCAAAAATGCCACAGGCTTCTTCGGGCTTGTCGGGGTGCTCCAGTGAGGGCTCCACCCCAGATTGAGAAGAAACGTCGGAAAAGGCCGGGGCTTCAGAGGGGAAGGTCATTAGTCTTTATAGTATAGATAGAGGTAATGCAGGGGTCTTTAGTCAACGCGATCGCGAACACAACACTCTACGGCGCATCTAGCAGTACATCCTGCCCTCAATGCAAACCCAAATTCCATGATAGGCGGTGAGATCTCAAAACCGCATTACAGACTACCGAACCGCTAATCGCGAATTAATAGTTTCTTAATGCTTCATTAGCATACCAGAGTGGCTAGGGCTATGAAGCAATATGTTTCCCCAAGTCTGCCCTCTGGTGCGCTAGGCTGTTGCTACAATGCATCCTGCACCCTGGTGCATTAACGCCCGCTGTGTGGGCCTCAGTTAACATCGTCCCACGATGCTTCAGTCTTGGTATAACTAAAATCTAAGTCTTGATTTCTAAAGTTTAAAGCTTGCTTTTCTGGAGTCCGCCAGTCCGTTTTTAGGGCTATGCCAATGGATAAAGCGCTGCTTCTACTTGCGATTTTCTCCATAGTCATTGGGTTTGTGTGTGGAGGCCTGGTTGTTTTTACCCTGTTTATTTACCGTCACCGCATCCTGGCTAGCAGTCTATCGGGTAGCCAGGCCTTAGCCGGGAGAATTGGTATTGTCAAAATCCCCTTTGATTATTCTTCAAGGGGGAAAATACAGCTTCAAGCTAATGGCTCTACTCGAGAAGTAACCGCTATTACTGACTACCCCCATGCATTTGTCCAAGGGGATGAAGTGCTGGTTGTGCAGATAAAAGATACCCAGGCCTGGGTAGTGCCCGCTAACTTTTGGGAGTTGAGGAGGTCGGTTGAGGAGCTAGAGTAATATTTCGAGCATTACCTAGCGTGATAAATAAGCTCTCAACCCAAGGAAATATAGGCGTTTAGCATTGAGAGATTGAACCTATGACTACTCAATGGAATGTGCTACGAAAGGATCCGAAACAAGTTAGTTCTCAAAGCCTAACGGTTGAAACAGTTTCACCATGGCCAGAACTGTCTCAGTCTCGCTTACCAGATAGTTCTGAGCTAATTAGCGGCGGTAGTTTAATTGCCTTAGGCATAGCGGCCACGGTGTTAGGAGTCTGGTTCTTGCGGTCGTTTTTGGTCATTGCTAATCCCAACGAGGTCGTTATCCTTTCAGGGCGGAAATGGCAAAACTCAGAGGGGCAAGAAGTTGGCTTTCGCATCTTAACGGGTGGTCGTGCCTTGAGAATTCCTATTGTTGAAACGGTTAAACGCATGGATGTTACCACCATGCCGGTGCCGGTAGAGGTTCATAATGCTTATTCAAAAGGAGGCATTCCGCTCCATCTCCAGGCCATTGCCAACATTAAAATTTCTAGCGATCCGCATCTCGTGGGTAATGCGATTGAGCGTTTTCTTGACCATAAACCCGATGAAATTGTGCGGGTGGCGCGGGAAACGCTGGAAGGCAATTTGAGAGGTGTGGTTGCCACCATGACGCCAGAGCAGGTGAATGAGGATAGGCTCAAGTTTGCTGAGCGCATGGCCTCAGATGTTAGCAGTGACCTGGCAAAATTGGGGCTTCAGTTAGATACGCTAAAAATTCAAAATGTCTCAGATGATGTTGACTATCTAAAATCCCTGGGACGACAGCGCATTGCCATGATTATTCGCGATGCTGAAATCGCTGAAAGCGATGCTCTGGCGGCGGCTAAACAAATTGAAGCCGACTGTGAAGAACGGGGGCGGGTGGCACAAACCCAGGATCGCACTACTATTGTAGAGCGTGAAAATGACCTCCGAAAAATAAAAGCCAAACTCGATAAACAGGTGCGCACTGAAGAAGCCATTACCCAGGCTGCCGCCAAAGAACGCAAAGCCCTGATTGAGCAAACCCTTCAAACTTTACGGGCAGAACGTGAACGGTTGCGTCTTCAATGTGAGGAGGTTTTGCCAGCCGATGCCCATTACCAGGCCCAAACTCTCCAGGCTAGGGGAGAAGCGGCTAGTTTGGCTGAAAACGTCTTGGCCCAGGCCCAGGTTAATGAATTGCTGACTCAGGTTTGGCAAGATTTGGGTACCGACGCATCGGCAATGTTTATCATTCAGCAGTTTGAGGCCGTACTGCGGGAGGCGGTTAAGTTGCCAGGGCAGTTAGATCTTCAGCATGTTGCCATTATCGATAACGGCAGTGGTGAAGCAGTTTCTAGCATGATTGGTGTCTATTTAGGAACCGTCAAACAATTTCTAGAAGCTACCGAAGATACTCTCGGTATTGATGTTCTAAAGGCTCTCAAACCTAACCAAGTCCGATAGCTTAGTCACCAGTTACAGAGTAGCTGTTCCCCACGACTAGGCTACTGCATTGTCCTTGACAGCACTAACCATAAGCCGTTAAAGGCTCTGAATTCCCGTCAATCGACTCGCTTTACTCAGGAGAAAAGAATCTATGGGCGCTTTAATCTTCCTCTTCACAACGTTAGTTTTAGGTGGCGGTAGTGCCTGGCTAGTTATTCGCAACCTTTACTATATTTGCCAACCCTCAGAGGTGTTAATTTTTGCCGGTACACCAACTAATTTGCCCAATGGTAAGCAGGTTGGCTATCGCCTCGTCAAAGGAGGCAGCAGTTTGCAAATGCCATTGTTAGAACGTACCTTTCGGATGGATCTCACTAATATGATCATCGACCTTAAGGTAGTAGGAGCCTACAGCAAAGGCGGCATTCCTCTGACTGTGACCGGGGTCGCTAACATTAAAATCGCCGGTACAGAACCGACCATTCATAACGCCATTGAGCGGCTGCTTGGCAAAACTCGCCAGCAAATTGAAAAATTGGCCAAGGAAACCCTGGAGGGGAATTTGCGAGGGGTTCTGGCCAGTCTTACCCCTGAAGAGGCTAATGGTGACCAGATCGCCTTTGCCCGCAGTTTACTGGAAGAAGCTGAGGAAGACCTGCAAAAGCTAGGTTTAATGCTGGATAGCTTACAAATTCAGACAATTTCTGATGATGTTGACTATCTGGATAGCCTGGGCCGCAAACAGCAAGCTGACCTGGTTCGAGACGCACGCATCGCTGAAGCGCAGGCTAAGGCAGCATCGATTATCCAGGCTTCAGTTAATGAGCGCGAAACCGCCCTGCGAGAACTGCTTCGGGATGAAGAAATTGCCAAGGTTGAAGCCGATAAGGGGGTGCGTGATGCCCTTACCAGGCGAAGCGCATTGGTGACTGAAGTAGAATCCATTGCTGCGGCTAAGATTGCTGAGATTGAAGCTGAAATAAAAGTTGAAAAAGCCCGTATTACTGAAACAGAACAGCGTCTACAAGCCGATGTTCTCGCTCCTGCCGAAGCCCAATGTCAGCGATCTATTTCCGAGGCTAAAGGAGCGGCTGCCAAAATCATTGAAGAGGGTAAGGCTCAGGCGTTAGGTCTGGAACGTCTTGGAGAAGTGTGGCGTTCTGCTGGGGAGGAAGCTCGCGAAGTATTTCTGTACCAAAAAATTGAAATACTGGCCCAAATGATGGCCACGAGTGTGCCCAAAATTTCTGTTTCAGAGGTGTCTATTATTGATGCCAAGCAGGCGACTTCGGCCACTAAAATCGCAGACTTTTTAGAGCAGCTTAAATACACGACTGGTATCGATGTAAAACAACTGATCAGTCAAGATCCATCGCTGACTCAAAACCATCAGGAATCCATTTCATAGTTCTCGTACCTTTATGGATATACTCATTGGTCAAACTGTCCATAATCGCTACCAAATTCAGTCTCTACTGGGTCATCAAACTGGTCGCAGAACATTGTTGGCTACTGACTTAGACACACAATCACCAGTTGTGATCAAACTACTGCTGTTTGGCCCCGACTTTACCTGGGATGATCTGAAATTATTTGAACGTGAAGCTGAAACCCTTAAAAGTTTAAGCCACATTAGTTTAAGCCACACTAATATCCTGGTAGGAAATCGTAGATTCTGGTTGCCCCGGCAGGAAGCTTTTTGGCTAGTATCGAAAGACAGAAATAAGAAGGCAGAAAGAGAATTCCTTGTGACACAAGGGCTCTCACTTTAGCCAATAGGCGAGTTATTGCCGCCTCAGAGTACTAGTTGATCGCTAATCGCCGTGCCCCAAACCTGGGCTAGCTGATTGACGGCGGCATCAATCACAGGTTGATCATCCTGAGTGGTCAGAGTTAGATTTTCTCCCTGTACTGTGCCCAGTCGTTGCCAATGACCCGCTAACTTTTCAGCCAGGTAGGCTTCCCAACTCTGCTGATGGGCTGGGCTGACGGAAACTACAATCCTCGCCCCGCCCTCTCCAAACAGCAGCCGATCCCACCGTTGCTCTGGCGGGTTGGCGGTGAGTGGGAGTTGAATGGCGGCTCCCTGTTGACCACTGATGCAAGATTCGGCCAGGGCCACCGCTAACCCGCCCTCGGCACAGTCGTGGGCAGACTGCACCCAGCCCTGGGCAATGCCATAGCGGCAGGTGGCCTGCACTTGCTTTTCCAGGCCCATATCTATGGCGGGGGGGTGCCCGGTAGCCTGACCATGAACGGCGGCCAGGTATTCTGAACCGCCCAATGTCACCAGGGGGTAGCCCTCCAGGGTGGGGGCGGTGGTTTGGTCTAGGGGTACACCTAGCAGGTAGATCAAGTCCCCAGCCTGACGCCAGCCCTGGCCACGGGTCAAACTCAAGTCTTCAATCAGCCCTACCATGCCGACTACAGGCGTGGGGTAAATGGGCT
>CAYUBC010000173.1:0-1775 GCA_964442885.1 uncultured bacterium
TGACGAAATCCCGATTCTGGCGATTGCCGCCCTGTTTGCCGAGGGCACCACGGTAATTAGTGATGCAGCGGAACTGCGGGTTAAGGAGTGCGATCGCATCACCGCCATGGCCACCCAACTCAGCCGCCTGGGCGCTAGGGTAGAGGAGCGGCCAGACGGGTTGGCGATTCACGGTGGGAGCGGGCTTCAGGGGGCTGCCGTAGAAAGCTATGGTGACCACCGCGTCGCTATGAGCCTGGCCATTGCGGCCCTGCGCGCCACCGGTTCAACCCAAATTCACCGAGCCGAGGCAGCGGCGGTTTCCTATCCTGCCTTTACAGCAACGCTGGCCCAGCTCTGTGGAGTTGAGGCAGACCTATCGGTTGCCTCGTAGCCTTGGGCACACTTTAGCGAGACGCCTGTGGTGCATTTTACCTAACCGCTATGTGGCAACCCATCAAAAATTGGCTCGGTAGCATCAGCACCTACGGGCTCCTCAGTCCTGATTTAAAGACACGCGCGCAGGTCAACGGCTGGCTGCGTTCGCGTCCCTGCCTGAGCCGAGACGACTGGTTTTACTGCTGGGCAGCAGCGGGGGAGGCTGACGGCCACACTCGCTCCCTGATTGATTTCCTCTACGACCGCCTGGCCGTCTATTCTGGCCTGAATGTAGGCTGCATTCGACCTGTGGATCGACTGCTGGAGGATCTCCAATTCCCTGCCGTGTGCTGGTTTGACTGGGGGCTCACCCTCTGTGACGAGTTCTACACTACCTTTGGTCTGGATATCACCGACCAGTTTGACGAGGCCCAGCTAATCACCTGCGCCGATCTGGTTAAGTTCCTACGGCAGCAGTTGGAGTCCCGTAAAGTCTAGCCTGCGTTAATGCACGGCAGCGAGGGGCAACGGCTGTCATTCCCGCAACGGCAGGAATCCACTCGACAGCAGGCAGCCCCAACGGGATTCCTGTGGCCACGGGAATGGTGGGCATTCCTGTGGCCACAGGAATAATACCGGCTAGAGGTCAGGGTTGCCCGTATAGTAGTCTGGCAACGTCACGGGCACGGGCTTGACTCGCCAGATGTCGCGGGCGTATTCGGCAATCGTGCGGTCTGCCGAGAACTTACCCACCCGTGCTGTGTTGAGGATGGCCATGCGAATCCAGCGGTCTTGATCTAGATAGCAGCGGCTGACATGCTCCTGACACTGCACATAGGCGGCGTAATCGGCCATCACCATGTAGGGGTCGTCTACCAGCAGTGAATCGAGCAGGGGCAAGAACAGATCGGGCTGGTCGGGGCATAGCAACCCAGAGGCAATCAGGTCAAGCACTCGTTTCAACTCAGGGTTAGTGTCGTAGTAGAACCAGGGATTGTGGCCTACCGCTTTGCAAGCGACCACCTGTTCAGCCGTAAGCCCAAACAGGAAGAAGTTATCGGCCCCAACCTCTTCCCGAATTTCTACGTTGGCCCCATCTAAGGTACCAATGGTGAGGGCACCATTGAGGGCAAATTTCATGTTGCCGGTGCCAGAGGCTTCTTTGCCAGCGGTGGAAATTTGCTCAGACAGATCCGAGGCCGGAAAAATTCGCTGGGCTACTGACACGTTGTAGTTGGGTAAGAAAACGACCTTCAGCCGCCCGGCCACGCTGGGGTCATGGTTCACCACATCGGCTACGGCGGTAATCAGCTTAATCACCAGCTTGGCCATGGCATAGCCAGGAGCCGCTTTACCGCCAAATATGACCGTGCGCGGCACCACCTGATCCCCAGGATTTTGCACCATGCGGTTGTAAA
>CAYUBC010000173.1:1785-7636 GCA_964442885.1 uncultured bacterium
AAGGGTGATGACGTGCAGCACATTCAGAAGCTGGCGCTTGTATTCATGGATGCGCTTGATCTGCACATCAAACAGGGAAGCGGGGTTGAGCTCAATTCCCAGCACGCTGTGGATGTAGCGGGCTAAGCTTTCTTTGTTGGTCTGCTTAATGGTGCGCCAGGTCTGGCAGAATTCCTCGTTATCCAGGTAGGTTTCCAGTTGTTTTAGAGCGTCCAGGTCGGTGATCCAGCGATCGCCAATGCGCTCAGTAATCAACTGCGACAGCAGTGGGTTGCACTGGAGGAGCCAGCGCCGGGGGGTAATGCCGTTGGTTTTGTTGGTGAATTTCTCTGGCCAGAGGTCATAGAAGTCGTGGAGCACCTCTTGCTTCAGCAACTCTGTATGCAGAGCCGCTACACCGTTGATGGCATGGCTACCAACGCAGGCCAGGTTAGCCATCCGCACCCGCTTTTGGGGGGCTTCCTCAATCAACGAAAGCCGCTCTAGTCGGGCCGTGTCTTTGGGATAGCGAAGCTTCACCTGGGCCAGGAAGCGATGATTAATTTCGTAGATGATCTCCAGGTGGCGGGGCAGCAGCTTGCTAAACAGGTCTACCGACCAGCACTCTAGGGCTTCCGGCAGCAGCGTATGGTTGGTGTAGCCAAAACAGGCCTGGGTCATTTGCCAGGCGGTTTCCCAATCCACCTGGTGCTCATCCAGCAGCAGACGCATCAGCTCGGCGACGCCAATGGCCGGGTGGGTATCGTTGAGTTGAATAGCGGCACACTCGGCCAGGTTGTCTAAGCGCCCATGATCCCGCAGGTGCAGCCGCAGAATATCTTGTAGGGAGCAGGTCACAAAGAAGTACTGTTGCTGTAGCCTGAGTTCCTTCCCCTGCTGAGTGTCATCGTTGGGGTAGAGCACCTTGGTGATATTCTCAGACATCATCTTTTCGGCCACCGCCCCAAAGTAGTCGCCCGCATTGAAGGCATTCAAATCAAAGGCTTCGCTAGCCTCAGCCTTCCAGAGCCGGAGCAGATTCACATTTTCGGTGCCGTAGCCGGGTACGGGCACATCGTGGGGAATACCCATGACCGTCTGCCCTGGAATCCACCGTACCTGGTAGTCGTTGTCGCTATTTTTGTAAACCTCGGTGTGGCCGCCAAACTTCACTTCAACTCGGTAGTCAGGGCGGGCAATTTCCCAGGGATTACCAAAACTTAGCCACTTATCGGGAATTTCTACCTGTTGGCCGTTGCGGATAGCCTGGGTAAAAATGCCGAACTCGTAGCGGATGCCATAGCCTACGGCAGGCAGGTTCAGGGTGGTCAGAGAATCCATAAAGCAAGCCGCCAGGCGGCCCAGGCCGCCATTGCCCAACCCTGGTTCAGCCTCGCGTTCAAGCAGTTCATCCAAATCCAGTCCGCAGTCGGCCAGGGTGCGGCGGGTGGTGTCATACAGCCCAAGATTAATCAGCCCGTTACCCAAATGACGCCCCATCAGGAACTCAGCCGAGAGGTAGTAGACCACCTTCGCCTGGGCCTGGGCATAGGTTTTGGCGGTGCAAATGCGCTTTTTCAGCAGCTCATTGCGCACACTGTGGGCCAGCGCCATGTAGTAATCGTGGCCATTGGCAAACTGGGTGTCTTTACCCTGAACGTAGTACAGATTGTTGAAAAGCGCCCGATGCAGCGGTTCAGAGGGCGCGACTGAGATTACCCCGCCAGGCGGGACAACCACCGCCGGAGCAGCTTGACCATCAGCCTCGATCGGTACCACAGTCGCCGAGCTGAGGGAAGAAGGCTGGGTTGATTGCTTAGTCATTTTGATTGAACCCCTAACTACACGGTAATTACCTACTCATCCAAATCCGAGGGCTGGCGGTGCTGAATTAGCACCCATTTATGACAGGGACTTGGTCTTGCTATCAAGGCGCTGGCAGCCAGTGGGCGATGGGCAAAAGGACTAAACTGCACTATCCAGTGATGCATCCAAAGATGGGATAACCCGGCTGATCAAAGGCCCAGGATAACGGTTAGCGAATCAGACGCATGGCTCTACCTATCTAGACTTAATCAGCCAGCATTTCATTAAATCTACCAAACCAACCCTATATTAGCTGTTCAAAGATAAAAAATAGCCCATCGAACTATCACTTTGTCAACGATTGATTGCTTTTGCCCGATCAGGCACTTACAAAAGCTCAGGACTGACATAAATGATCCCCAAAAATTACCCTGACCGACTCTAATTACGTCAAAATGATTACCTTTAGATGGCCTAAACAAGGCTTTAATTGATCAATTATGAGAATCCAATGTCAGTATGTTAAGTTACTTTTCTTGCCGGGTAGAAAATTTAATTTTTGCGGCAAATACGGCTCAAAGTGCTGCCCTGAGAGATCTCCAGGAGTTTAAACAAATGTTGCATTGCTTGAGATGGACTATCTTCGCTACCTGATTATGACCAATTTCTTGGCCTGGGTCTATCATTCCCACAGTGCCATTCCAGGTTACACCATCGCTAGAAGAATCAAAATCGATACTGTAGTTTGGAAAAGTTAATTCTATCTGGCGCTTTAGCCCTAGTAGGCGTTCTATGAATTCTTTTGATGGGGCGACTGATGAGGACGGCAAACGTTAAGAAATAGCGGCGGAAAGTCATCCTTAAAAAAAGCTGCTTCTAGGATGAAATTGGGTTCGAGGGTTATGCCTGATTTGCTAACGAACGTTGTTTGCCCTCCTCATTCTCCCAGGAATACACCATGCATATTACTAACCTTGATGAGCTTGAAGCCTTAATCGCCAGGGTCAAAGAGGCCCAGCGGCAGTACGCTCGGTTTAGCCAAACCCAGGTCGATCACATCTTCAAACAAGCCGCCCTAGCCGCCAACGCGGCCCGCATTCCTCTAGCTAAGCTAGCCGTGGCTGAGACGGGCATGGGTGTTGTAGAAGACAAAGTGATTAAAAATCACTTTGCCTCAGAGTACATCTACAACAAATACAAGGACGAGAAAACCTGCGGTGTGATCGAAGAAGACAAAACTTTTGGCATGCAGAAGATTGCCGAACCCGTGGGCCTACTGGCGGGGATCGTACCCACCACCAACCCCACCTCTACCGCCGTATTCAAGGCCCTGCTGGCGCTCAAAACCCGCAACGGGATTATCTTCTCGCCCCACCCCCGGGCCAAGGGCTGCACCATTGAGGCCGCCAGAATTGTGCTGAAGGCGGCGGTGGAAGCCGGGGCTCCTGCTGACATCATCGGTTGGGTTGACGAGCCCACCGTCGCCCTGTCTCAGGCTCTGATGCAGCACCGAGACATCAACCTGATTCTGGCTACGGGTGGCCCCGGCATGGTGCGGGCGGCCTACTCGTCGGGCAACCCTTCCCTGGGGGTAGGGGCAGGCAACACCCCAGCAGTAATCGACGCTACCGCCCACCTGAAGATGGCGGTGTCCTCCATTTTGCTTAGCAAAACCTTTGACAACGGCATGATCTGCGCCAGCGAGCAGTCTGTGATTGTGGAAGATGCCGTGTACGATGTTGTGCGCCAGGAATTTATCGAGCGCGGCGCTTATCTGCTCAATGGGGAAGAACTTGAGCAGGTGCGGCAGATCATCCTCAAGGATGGGCATCTCAATAGCGCCATTGTCGGCCAACCTGTAGCTCGCCTGGCCGAACTGGCGGGAATTGCCATGCCACCCTCTGCGCGGGTGATCATTGGCGAGGTAGACAAGATTGGGGGTGACGAGCCCTTTGCCTTTGAAAAGCTCTCCCCCATTCTGGCCATGTATCGGGCGACAGACTTTGCGGATGCCCTGGCCAGGGCGCAGGCTCTCATCACCTTTGGCGGACGAGGTCACACGGCGGTACTTTACACTGCCCCTGGCAACCACGCCCACATCGAGGAATTTGAAAACAACGTCGAGACGGCACGGGTGCTGATTAACACCCCTGCCTCTCAGGGGGCGATTGGCGACCTGTTTAACTTCCGTCTGGATCCATCCCTGACCTTAGGCTGCGGCTCCTGGGGTGGCAACTCAGTCAGCGAAAACGTCGGTGTGCAACACGTGCTTAATGTGAAGACCGTCACCGAGCGCCGGGAGAATATGCTGTGGTTCCGCATTCCCCCCAAGGTGTACTTCAAGTATGGCTGCATGCCTGTGGCGCTGCGGGAGTTGAGCGGTCGGCAACGGGCTTTTATTGTTACCGATAAGCCCCTCTACGACATGGGCATGACCAAGGGCTTAGAGTCCGTGCTGGAGGATCTTGGCCTCAAGTACGATATTTTCTACAACGTCGAGCCTGACCCCTCCCTAGCCACGGTGCAGCGGGGGCTGGATTTGATGAAAACCTTCAACCCCGATGTGATTATTGCCTTTGGCGGCGGCTCTCCCATGGATGCCGCCAAGGTGATGTGGATGATGTACGAACACCCCGAAATTGAGTTCGAAGGGCTGGCTACCCGGTTTATGGACATCCGCAAACGGGTCTACAACGTGCCAGAACTGGGGCAAAAAGCAATGATGGTGGCCATTCCCACGACCTCTGGCACCGGCTCTGAAGTAACGCCCTTTGCGGTGGTCACGGACGATCGCACCGGCATCAAATATCCCCTGGCGGACTATTCCCTGACGCCCAACATGGCCATTGTTGATCCGGAACTGGTGCTCAACATGCCCAAGGGGCTGACGGCCTTTGGCGGCATCGATGCCCTCACCCATGCCCTGGAGTCCTACGTCTCGGTCTATGCCTCGGAATACACCAACGGCCTGGCCCTGGAGGCCATTCGCCTGCTGATGAAGTACCTGCCCAGCGCCTACGAAAATGGCGCTAACGATCCCAAGGCCCGGGAGAAGGTTCACTACGCAGCTACCATGGCCGGCATGGCCTTTGCCAATGCCTTCCTTGGGGTCTGCCACTCTATGGCTCACAAGCTGGGCTCTACCTTCCACGTCCCCCACGGTCTGGCTAACGCGCTGATGATTTCCCACGTCATCCGCTACAACGCTACGGACGTCCCCTTCAAGCAGGCTATCTTCCCCCAGTACAAGTATCCCAATGCTAAGTGGCGCTACGCCCGCATTGCCGATTACCTGCAACTGGGCGGCACTACTGAGGATGAGAAGGTCGAAAAACTGGTAGACGCCATTGAGTCCCTAAAGCGCAGGCTCAACATCCCCATGACCATCCGCGAAGTGCTCAACGACGACGACAGAGCCTTCTACGACCATGTGGAAGAAATGGCCGACCAAGCTTTTGACGACCAATGTACCGGGGCCAACCCCCGCTACCCGCTCATCCGCGACCTGAAGGAACTCTACACCCTGGCCTACCGGGGCTGCCGGGTAGAAGCCACCCTCTTCCACCCGGAGGAGGAAGACGCAACCGCCCCTGCCACAGTGGTGTAGCGGACTCGTATCGTGAACCAGCTCTTGTCATGAAGTAGAAAAATCTTCAATTGAGTTAGAATTTAAGACTAGACTAGTAAGCCTAGGTCTGTAGCTGCACTGGTCTAGTCTTAAATAGCAATCTGGTCATGCTCTAAACCGTCGCTCTATTGAAGGAAAAGGCTAGAGGTATGGTTCCTACGGTGATGTTGAATAAGCGATGCTTCCGCCAACTCCCCGATGAGGCGCTACGGTTGGTGGGCATGGGGCAGTACACCCTCTACCGGGTTAAGGTTGCAGGCCGCCCAGAGATACAGTACGTTCTCAGAACGGGGCCGCAGGAGTTGTTTTTCCTGACTGAAGAAGGGCAGCCACTCGCGTTAAATGAGGCGGTTGAATTTGACATTGAAGAAAAAATCAGCCTTGAAGATGTTCCGGTGTTTTCTGTAGTGCCTAACCTCAATCGGTTTTGAAACTTCT
>CAYUBC010000174.1:0-7628 GCA_964442885.1 uncultured bacterium
GGATTGATCATTGCCATCATTAGCTTGGCCTTTTACCGGCTGTTTCAGGGGTTTGTGTTTGGTCAGGCCAAAATGTTTCGCCAGGCCGGTAGTGAGCTAGAGCTTCTGTATCGCCAAAGCTGGGCGCAGCAGCAGGGTAACACCCTGCCGGTTGCCACCGAACCCACCCCAGCAGAGGTAGCGGCCCCATGAAAGTTGACCTGCTAGAAACCCCTAAAGAAGATGTGCGGCTAGAGATTATTCCGCTCATTGATGTCATCTTCTGCATTCTCACCTTTTTCATTTTGGCGGCGGTGGGGCTAACCCGCCAGCAGGCCATTGATTTGGATTTGCCCGCCGCCCAAACTGGCCAACCCCTCCCTGGCCAGGTGGGTCAGGGAGGCATTAGCGATCGCCTCTACGTCAGCGTCGATAACCTGGGCCAGGTCTACCTCGACCAGCAACCCGTCACCCTCGATTTGCTCTACGACGTGCTGCTTCAGTTCAACCAGGTCAACCCCACCGGGTTGATCGTCCTCTACGCTTCCCGTGACGCCCGCTACGAAGACGTGGTAACGGTGTTGGATGTCTTGCGTTCGGTGGGGGGCGATCGCGTAGCCCTGGCTACTCTGCCCAGGAATCTCAACCTCACTACCCCCGGCGCTGACCCCAATGCTGTCCCTGGCACTATTCCTGAATCGGGTCCTGAGGGCTCCAGTGTCGATCCGTCTGTCCCCCTATTTCCTGATCAACCCGGCCTCCCCCCTGACCAGCCGAGTGACTCGGAGTTGTTTCAGCCAGGCTTAGAACTGCCCGTAGAACCAGATAACTCCCCTGGGGCAAACCCAGCCAATCCTCAAAGTCAGCCCTAGCTGAGTGGATAAGCAGAGATCAGTGGTTTGGCGCTGCAAGCTATCTGCTAGCGCGTGATCTTCGTCACAGGTTTGTCGTTAAGCCGATCATCCAGCCTCCACGACAGTAGCGTTATGCTGGCTAGTTGAGGACTTGGGCAAATTTAGCCCAGGTTCCTATAGTGAGAGGTGGCATCTTCATAAAAATCTCTAGTAAGCTAGGGAATTATTCTGTGATTTATGGCTGAAAGTATTGAAATCTTCTGAAGAACTTTAAAGACTTAGCCCCCATTCCCCTTAGCCAAGGCCCTCAGCGGTGCAGCACCGGGCGGTTTGGGTTCATCTTATCCCCGTTAATTTAGACAAAAGGTAGCGCTATGGCGGAAGCCAAAATCCTTGTTGTTGATGATGATCCTGCAATCCGTAACCTGATTTATCGATTCCTGACCAAGCAGGATTATGAAATGGAAGCCGCTGAGGATGGGAAAAAGGCTTTGGCGGCGTTTGAGCAGTTTACGCCTGATCTGGTCATCTTAGACGTTAACCTGCCAGATACCAATGGCTACGAGCTGTGTAAAGAAATGCAGTCTCGCACCAATGTCTTTGTGCTGATGCTGACCAGTCGCACCGATGAATCGGATAAAATTCGCGGCTTCAATGAGGGGGCCGATGACTATCTGACCAAGCCCTTTAGCTTGCTAGAGCTAGAAGTGCGGGTGGGTGCCATTCTCAAGCGCCAGCGCCCGGTTACCGCCGCCGAACAGCAGTGTTTGACCTTCAACAGCCTCTCCATTGATCCGGTGCGGCGAGAAGTGATGCTCCATGACGAGATGGTGCCCCTTACTGCCCTGGAGTTTGATCTGCTGCATTTTTTGGCCAGCCATCCCGGCCGGGTTTGGCGACGGGCTGAACTGATCCAGAAAGTCTGGGATTACGACTATGTGGGCGATCAGCGGGTCGTTGATGTCCATGTTGGCCAAATCCGCAAAAAAATTGAGAAAGATATCAACGAGCCTGCCCTCATTCAAACCGTGCGCGGCGTCGGCTACAAGTTTGAGCCGCCTCAAACCGATGGAGAACCAGTGGTAGTAGAGGGCTAGTGAGTAGTCAGCTCTCTCCATCCTCCTCCCCACCCCTACGGCTCTGGTTCCGGTAGTTCCAGGCCTGCTTGAGCAATTTACTCCAGGTGCGGTTGACTTTTTTGGGCGTCCAGCCCAGGATTTGGGCAATAACCTCATCGGTTATGCTGTCATCGCTGGTTTGGGTTTGCTTAAGCGCAATAAAGCGCTGTTCTTGGGATGGTAGCCTGGCTAAGAAGCCGGCCCATTCCTCTGGGGTCATACCCAGGCTGGCATCCAAATTAACGCCTAGCCACTGGTGAACCAGCTCCCACTCGTGCTGCTGAGAAAACTTTTCAACGTGGTACTTAAAGCGCTGCTGTAAGTAGTCGCGTTGGCGGGGCGAGAGGCCGAGGATATCGTCAATTTCAGCGGCTGAGCAGTCTTCTAGCTTTAGAGCCAAGTAGTCAACACAGTCAAACTGATTTTGGGATTTGAAGTAGTCAATCAGCGCTGTAATGACCCGATCACGCATCACGGCATCCCCAGGGTCGTAGGCGTCGGCCATCATTTTCTCGCGCACCTGTTGCAGCACCGAACTACGGGCGTGGGCTTCGGCCTCTTCTGTTTTGGCCCCATCGGTAACCAGGCCCATATCGATAGGTGTCTCGGCGGGTTGACGGCGGCTAAAGGCCTGGGCTCGCAGCACAATCAACTGCTGATTGTGGCGACCGGCCAGGGTAATGCGCCGCTTAGCATACTGTTCACTAAAGGCCATGTACTCAGCTAGCTCTAGCCGGGTGCGAGGGGTGTAGGTGGGGGCGAGCTGATGTTCGCGACGAAAAGCGTTGAGCACTTCAATGTAGAAGGTTTGCATGAAATCTTCCAGCAGCGCATAGCGGCCCTGAAAGCTCAGAAAGCTATTGGCTGGAGCCACGTGGCGATAGACAATGGCGCTGAGGCTGCTGTGTAAATCAACCCGGCCTCTTTCAGAGCCTAGCTCATAATAGGTCAGGCATTTTTCAACCCGGTGGCGCACCAAAGCCATTTGCCAGTGAGCTACGTTACCAGAGGTCTGGATGCGATCGCTACGGCGACAAATGCGCTCTACTTCAATAGCGAGTCGCTTAGCCACCCCGCCTAGCCCACCCGGCTGGCGCTTGAGGTGGGCTTCAAACAACTGCTGAATAGTGGCCACTAGAGCCGGATTAGGGGTTTCTTCTGAGGCAGGCAGGGAAGTAGAATCAGAGGGAGGGGGAGGATTCCCCGCAGACGATGACGCCATAGCAAAGCAGGTAGATGCGGTCTTCATGGATACCCAATCCTAGCAACGACACAGCGATGAGAACCAGCCAAAGGTGAATTAGGCTCGGTGTGTCTCACCTAACAGCATCATCAACGGGGTGGCTAAGATTCCTGGAACGGTGTGGCAGTGCTTAAATTGTCTTAGAAGAATTATGGCTCTACTACAGGATTTCTGGGCCAGTTCCAGGCACAGTTGCTAATTCACCTAGACCAGTTGCTAGACCAATTGTGCTCCCCAATCGCAGGCCAGCTCCCAGCCTAGCCCCTGCCGCACAATGATGGGGTCTTCTTCTGTTAAATCTAGGATGGTAGAAACTTCGTAGGTCAAGGGTTGGTCGTCGTCAATAATGATATCTACCCGTTTCTCCAGGGCATCAAACAAATCGGTCTGATTAACGGTTTGATGGCCATTACGACTATCGGGCTCTAGCATCAGGCTAAGGGCCGAGGTAGAAATAATGGGATTACCCAGAGCCTCTAAAAGGGCCAGGCAGATTGAGTTATCCGGAACGCGAATGCCTGTGGTTCGCCGCTTGGGGGCCATAACCAGACGTGGCACCTGCTTGGAGGCCGGCAGCAAAAACGTAAACGGCCCCGGAATCAAGCGCCGAATGATGCGGTAGGCGCTATTGCTAACCACGGCATAATCCGCAATGTTAGATAACGACGAACAGAGAAACGTAAGGGGTTTGTGGTTGGCTAGTTGCTTAAGCTGCCGCACCCGCTGTACTGCGCCTTTATGCCTCAGGTCACAACCAATGGCGTAGACTGTGTCTGTGGGATACAGGGCTACAGCCCCCTCCTGCAAAGCCGCCGCAATCGCCTGCACTTTGCGGAGCTGAGGGGTATCGGAATGCAGCCGGTACACGGTTGTCATAATGCGGTCTCCTGAACAATCCGGCCCGTTAGGGTGAGGGTACTGGCTTGGGGGCTGTGCTGAGCCTGGAGTGCCCTCCAGGTCGTTAGCTCCCTGCCCTTATCTATCTTGAGAGAATTCTGGCTAAGCCCGGCAGATTTGTATGAAAACGATAGCCTACCTTGACTGTCCAACGGGCATTTCTGGCGACATGTGCCTGGGAGCCATTCTAGATGCAGGTGTGCCGCTGGCCTACCTGCAAACTCACCTGACCCGACTGGGCCTGGATCACGAGTTTAGCCTGGCCGCTGCGCCTACCCGTCGCCAGGGACTGCGAGCCCTCAAAGCCGAGGTAACGTTGCGGGGAGTCGCCAAATCCCAGGCCGAGAATGGCCATCATCACCACTCCCACCCTCACCATAGCCACGATTCAACCCAGACCGCCTACGACCAGCCTGATAGCCCTACGCCCCAGGCCGAGACAACCGTGGTTCAGCATCTCAGTTCTGATCAACCCGCTGCCGTTGCCGAGCAGCGCCACCCCCGGCATCTCCCCGACATTGAAGCGTTGATTACCCAGGCTAACCTGCCAGAGCAAGCCTGTCACTGGAGTTTGGCGGTTTTTCGCCAGTTGGCTGAGGCTGAGGCCGCGGTTCATGGCATTCCCATCGATAAAGTTCATTTTCATGAAGTGGGAGCCACCGATGCCATTGTCGATATTGTGGGTACCTGTCTGGGATTGGATTATCTGAGTATCGATTACCTGGCCTGTTCTCCGTTGCCAACCGGCAGCGGGCGCGTTAAAGCTGCCCACGGTTGGTTGCCAGTACCAGCCCCAGCCGTGCTGAAACTGATGGAGCAGCGGCAAATCCCTGTCTACAGCAACGGTATAACCGGAGAGCTAGTCACTCCGACTGGGGCCGCCATTGTGGCGGCCCTGGCGCAACAGTTTGGCGACCCACCCGCCCTGCAACTGCACCAGGTGGGTCTGGGGGCAGGCCGTAAAGACTTACCCGTAGCCAATATTTTGCGGCTGTGGGTAGGGACGGCTAGCCAGGGGCAGGGCGCTTCCTATCCCGCTGCCGAGACCTTTGCCAAGTCGGCCTTTCATCTCCCCCAGAGGGCTACATCGGAAACCGTGGCCGTGCTGGAAACCCAGATCGATGATATGGTGCCTCAGGCCGTCGGCTATCTCTACGAGCGCTTGTTTGCGGCTGGTGCCCTGGATGTGTTTACTCAGCCCATTGGCATGAAAAAATCTCGGCCTGGGCTGCTAATTACCGCCATTTGCCAGCCCGACGCCGAACAACGCTGCACAGAGATACTCTTTGCTGAAACCCCAACCCTCGGTATTCGCCACCAGCACCAGCGGCGCACCGTGCTAGACCGAGAGCTTCAGCCCTTGAGCACTCCCCACGGCACGGTCACCATGAAAATTGCTTACCATCCCCAAACCCAGGCTGTTATTAACGTCCATCCCGAATACGAAGACTGCGCCACGCTAGCTCGTCGTCATGGGTTACCCTGGCAGGTAATCTATCAAACCGCCTTAAGCACCTGGTATCAACGCTATGTATGACCAGGATTACGGTTCTATCTAACCCCTCTGGCAATGCTTCGCAAGCGGTATGCTTACTTCTCAAACCCAATACCTAAATCCCGTACCTAAACTCCCAGCAGGATTGCTACATTTCTGCTACCGGGCACTAAAACAAATAGGGATCAGCACCGTCCAGGTTAAATCTTGATAGCCCCATTCGCTGAGAAAAAATCCGAAACGCCTCCATTTCTTCCAGGCTGTAGGTCAGCAAAGACGGCGACTCGGCTGACTCGTCTATCCTGATCAGGTTGTACTCAATGTTTTCGGCATAGATAGCAAAGGTGACCTGAAACACTTCTAGAAAATTAATCACCCATTGGCACTCATTGCGAGGAAAGCGCTCGTAATAACGAATCAGGTCAGCCACTCTGACTTCTAGATAAAGCTGCGAGTTACGGGAAATGAGCACCAATTTCAGCAAAATAATTGCCAGGGTGAGGGCATTTCCCTGGGAGAGCACCAAGCTGAATAAAGGGGAGGGCTGTTCTTGATCTTCGGTCATCAGGTAGTCAATTACCCGATTGCAGGTGCGCAGTAGTAGGGAAGGATCTAAGAGCTGGCTGTCGTCATCGGTGTAGAGGGTACTGAGCCTGGCCCGCAAATGACTATCAATTTGTCGGGCAATGGGGTTGGCGCTAACCGTGTAGAGCAGATATTTCGGCAAATTGGCCTTAAAGTTGGCGTAGCTGGTGTTTCTGGTTTGCTCTAGAAACAGTCGGGAGAGGTTTCTATAGCTGAAATCTCCTCGCTTAGCCACAATCGCTTTAATCAAGCGTAAGGTGCTATCCCCCAGGGCTGTGGGGTTTTTGATCGACTGCCGGGATGACAAGGCTGACTGAGAGTAAGCCGTATACATGGCCAGGTCAAACTTGAACTGGTCTTTAAGGCGGCGAGATAGCGCCTTGGCCGCCTGGCGCTGCTCAAGTGGGTTAGTCTCGTTGACATACTGAGGCACCAGCAGATAGGAGGTGTAGCGGTTGACCCATTCCCCAGGGCGGTTAATGGTGCGATCTTCAGTTAACCGGGCCGCGAATAATCTGAGATCCTGAAAGTCTTGACTGGCAATGAAATTACTTAACCAGTGGCGCAGACGCTTTAGGGTTGGGGAGAGGGTGCGGCGCTGCAGTAGGGGATCATCAAAAACGTTAACCAGAGCTTGAATATAGTCAAACTGACGGGCAACCTCCCAGTTATTAACCAAAATATAGCAGCAGCGCTTAATCGTGTTGCGAAACTCCACCTCATCGTTGGAAAACAGGATGACGTGCAGGGCTGGTAGCGTTTGTGAGCTAACGGAGTCGATATGTTGAATAAAGAGGTGGCGGAACTCGTCTAAAACATCGTCCGGGGGCCAAGCCTTAACAATATCCAGCAGAAAATCATAAATAACCTGCTGTGCCTGGGACAGGCTAAGCCCGGATTGAGAAACGTCATCATTCCATTCCATTGAACGGTAGCTCAATTCAGTTCCACTCGACATAGGCTAGTCGCCCCGATGACGTTTACACGCAAACCAGAACTAACCGCTAGACTCAGGAGTCTGGCATGGCGAACACTCCAGCCTCCCTTAGTTTGCCCACGATCTGGCGTGGCGCTGCTTGCGCCAGCCTTCCGTGACGCTAGAGATAACCTAGTTCCTCTGACTATACTCACGTAGAATCAACGGCGACTAAGTATAAACTAGCACATAGCTATACTTTCCTAAAGTGTTTTAAGGGAACATGGGTATATCCATCAGCTTCCTAAACCTCAGCCAAGCGGCCCCTGGTCATGTCCAGAGGCTACACGACTAACTCCTGGTTACATGAGCCGGTGCAGCGGCCTGTAACTTTAAACAAGTCTGACTCAGGCGTCTACGAAAGCTAGGCAAAAGTTTACTACGAGACTAGCGCTGCTGTCGCTAGTCCTAGTCGCAATTCCGTTAGGCGATAGTCCTATTCAAATGGGGGCGGAGGGACTTGAACCCTCACGACCGCTAT
>CAYUBC010000175.1:0-1475 GCA_964442885.1 uncultured bacterium
GGGGTGGCCAAGGCCAATGCCGATATCATCCAGGTATCGGGGCACGATGGCGGCACGGGCGCTTCCCCCCTCAGCTCTATCAAGCACGCTGGGGTGCCCTGGGAACTGGGCCTCACCGAGGTTCACAAGGTGCTGATGGATAACCAACTGCGCGATCGCGTCACGCTGCGGGTGGATGGCGGCCTCAAAACCGGCTGGGACGTGGTGATGGGAGCGCTGATGGGAGCGGAAGAGTTTGGCTTTGGCTCCATCGCCATGATTGCCGAGGGCTGCATCATGGCCCGTGTTTGCCATACCAACAACTGCCCGGTGGGTGTTGCCACCCAAAAGGAGGAACTACGGCAGCGGTTTACGGGTATTCCTGAGCATGTGGTCAATTTCTTCTACTACATTGGGGAGGAAGTGCGATCGCTGCTGGCGCGTCTGGGCTACGCCAGCCTGCTTGAGATTGTGGGCCGCTCCGACCTGCTCAAGCCTCGCGAAGGCGCTACCCTGACCAAAACCAACGCCCTCAACCTGGCTACCCTGATTAACCTGCCTGATGCGAGCCAAGATCGTAGCTGGTTAACCCACGAAGCTGTCCACAGCAACGGCCCTGTGCTGGATGATGAGATGCTAGCTGACGCTGATCTTCAGCGGGCCATCCAAACCCAGGGAACGGCGACCCAATCCTACGCCGTCGTCAATACCGATCGCACCGTTGGCGCTCGCGTTGCTGGTGCCATCGCTGAAAAGTATGGCAACGCGGGCTTTGAAGGGCAGCTTAACCTCACCTTTGCGGGTAGCGCTGGCCAGAGCTTTGGGGCCTTCAACCTGCCAGGCATGACCCTGACGTTAATTGGTGAAGCTAACGATTATGTTGGCAAGGGTATGCACGGCGGCGAACTGGTGGTGAAGCCGCCCCAGGGCATTACCTACGATCCATCGGCAAATGTCATCATCGGCAACACCTGTTTGTACGGAGCTACTGGTGGCACCCTCTATGCCCTGGGTAAGGCCGGGGAGCGGTTTGCCGTTCGTAACTCCAAAGGGCAGGCGGTGATTGAGGGCGCTGGCGACCACTGCTGCGAGTATATGACTGGCGGCGTGGTGGTTGTCCTCGGTCATGTAGGCCGCAACGTGGGCGCTGGTATGACCGGCGGCCTGGCCTACTGCCTGGACGAGGATGGCGGTTTTCCCACCCGCGTTAACCCTGAGATTGTCAAGGTGCAACGGGTCATTACTCCAGCCGGAGAGGCGCAGTTAAAAGCGCTGATTGAAGCCCACGTTGCTCATACTGGCAGTCCTAAAGGGCAGCGGATTCTCGACCACTGGAGTGAGTATTTGCCCAAGTTCTGGCAGGTGGTGCCACCCTCCGAGGCCGACAGCCCTGAGGCTAGCCCCGAAGCCGAACGGCTGGAAAAAGTTCTCAGCCCGGCTCAGTCTTGACCCTAGGGATAAACTTCCTGATAAGCTTAGATTTTTATTGGCGGGGG
>CAYUBC010000175.1:1485-7614 GCA_964442885.1 uncultured bacterium
CGCCAGCTTTTTCGGCCAACGACTCTAATGAACAAACACCTGATCAACAGCGCCATCTACATTCTGGCTACTCTGGGGGCTAACTATACCGCGGCCTGGTTCATTCCCCTGCCCATTTTTGGCCAGGTAGCGGTGGGTACCTTTGTGTTTGGGCTCACCTTTACCCAGCGCGATCGCCTCCACGAGGCTGGTCGCGGTTGGGTATATGGCACCATTGCCCTGGCGGCGGTGGCTAATGTGCTGATGAGTGCGCTGTTGAGCGTACCGCTGCGGATTATTCTGGCCAGCTTTCTCGCCATTGTGTTGGCCGAAACCGCCGATACCGAGGTTTACCAAAGGCTGTTGCGCTTTCCCTGGCTAGTACGAGTAGCAGGGAGCAACGCCGTGTCCATTCCCCTAGACACTCTGCTATTTACCCTGATTGCCTTTGCGGGGGTGTTGCCCAGGGGCGACATCCTGGCTCTGCTATTTGGCGAAACCGTGCTTAAGTATGCCATTGGCGCGGTCGCCGCGCTTTGGAAAGACGGCAAATGGAGCTGGCGGATCGACACACCAGCCCCACGCTAGCGACCTGGTTAACTTCAGGATTGCCTAAATGTGCTGTTGCAGGAGTTCAGCAATGGCTTGGTGTTCCACCGGGGGGTTAAGGGGGAAGGCCTGCCGGGTGTCGGTAATCAGCCAGTCTAGGGCCGCCGCCTTCATGTCAATGGAGGCCCCGGTTTTGTCTACACAGTAGCGGCCAAATACCAGCTTATCGACCAGGCGCACCCCAGGGCCAATGCGAGAGTATTCAAAAATCACGCTTTTATCGACAATGGCACCGCTACAGATGGCGCAGTTGTTGCCAATGGCGCTGGGGCCGATGATGGTAGCACCATCTTCAATGTGGGTCATGCCGCCAATGTAAACTGGGCCTTCGATGTGGATGTTATCCCAGTTGGCCTTAACGTTCAACCCGGCGTAGACGCCAGGGCGAATTTCTTGACCAGGAATATCCACCAGATTGACTACCCCCGTCAGCACATCTTGAATCGCGCGCCAGTAGTCAGGCACTTTACCAATATCGACCCACTCAAACTCCATCGGGATGCCGTAGAAGGGAGCGTTGTTAGCGACCAGCCGGGGCAGTAAATCCCCACCAATGTCAAAGGAGACGCCAGAGGGGATGTAGTCAAAAATTTCTGGTTCAAAGATATAGATACCTGTGTTGATGTCGGTGCTGAGGGCTTCCTCAACCGCAGGCTTTTCCTGGAAGGATTTGACTCGCCCGCTGGGGTCAGTAACTACTACGCCATAGCTGGGCACCTGCTTGAGGGGCACGGTTTTGGTAATGATGGTAGCGATGGAGCCCTTTTCTTTATGGCGGCGCACCGCTTCGGTCAAATCCAGGTCAATTAAGGCATCGCCGCAGAGCACCACAAAGGTGTCGTCAAAAAAGGGCGAGAAATCCTGAATTTTCCTCATGCCGCCCGCTGAGCCCACGGCATCACCCACTAGCTCACCATCAACAATGCGGCCTTCAAAGGAGTAGGCAATTTCCACCCCAAACCGCTGGCCATCTCGAAAATATCCTTCGATCTCATTGGCCAGATGGCTGACATTGACCATCACCTGGTTAAACCCGTGCTGGCGCAACAGCTCAAGCAGAAACTCCATAACGGGTTTCTGCATAATTGGGATCATGGGCTTGGGGATGGTGTAAGTGATGGGGCGCACCCGAGTCCCTTTACCAGCGGCCAGGATCATGGCTTTCATGAAGTTATGTCCTTTAATCTACAGCGAATAAATCTAGGAATGAATGATGGCAGGTGCCCTAGGCTAAGCGCCCTAAAGCTCAATCTTAGAAAAAATTACTTGGATATGCTAGCAGTGCCCAAAACCCGCTGGAGGCATAACAGCCATAGCTTCAAAAAGTCCTCATATTTTCTCGGTGAGTATAAATTCACGACCAGCGGCTCTTTGGCTTGAGCCCAATAAAAACCACCTGGGCGGAAAATCCGCACTCAATCGGGCAAAATAAAGGGGTTCAGCTCGGTTTCTGCCACACTCAACGGCATGCGCTTGAGATTTCTAACCCTGAGATCCTGGTAGAACTCCTGCTGTGATAACTCTACCTTTGATTGGGCGGATAAAAAAAGTAGCCCCCAAAACACCCCCACCCGATCGTGAACGGCGGCAGCGTGGTCGCTGTCAAAACTATGAGCGGCCTTGAGTGCCTCTGGTTGAAAACTTGGCCAGGCGGTCAGGAGGGCTTCAAAGTCTAACCAGAGTTGTTCCCCGTCTAAGGTGTCCCAGTAGTCGTCTAAAAAGGTTTCCAGGGCGGCGGCAATCTCTGAAAGGTTTTCCTGGTGGGCCAGTTGGGCAATGGCGCGGACGGCCTGGCGCTTGGCCTGGGGTCGAGCCCGCCGCACTCGCGATCGCGGCGCATGGTCAGCCATAACCGACGCCATCGTTTCTAGCTGATGGATGAGTTCGCTTAAGGTCACTTTGCGACGTTGAGGGGGAGCAGCCACGGCCCGTCGATGCAGGTGGCGTTCTAAATGGCGAGGTAGCGGTACAGTGTTTAGCGCTTCATCGGGCCAGAAGTCCTCTTCGCTGGCCTCCTCGGCTGCGGCCTCGGCTTCAGCCCGCACCATAGTGTCGGCCTTGAGCAGCACCAGCATAGAGGCATAGAGAAACGCCTGCCCTGATTCAGAGAGATTTGCCTCATAGGGGGTGCGTCCTTGAGCCGCCAAGCTTTCGGCCTGGGCCTTGAGACTATTCAGAAAGCGATCAATCACATCAATGACGCTGACATCCCAGGGATCGAGTTCGTCCCGTTCGGCCAGGTCGATAAGAAACGCGATCGCGGTTTCGGCTAGAGAGGATGACATGGCTACCACCAGCAAGGGCAAATCGGATAGACACCTGCCGTGAGCGTGCCTATCCGGGGTGACTCATCGGAACTATTGCGCGTAGGCCTGGCTGCTATCGCCCTCTTCGGAGCTGGGTGGGGAGGCTGGCAACAGCAGGCTTTGTTCTTCTAGCTCGACACGGTAGCGCTCCACGTCTTGCTCTAGCTCTTGAATCCGCAGTTCTCGCTGCTGAACTTGCTTGCCCACCGATAGATACCCCTGTACCTGGGCCCAAACACTAAACACCCAGGCCAGCACAGCCCCGATGCCCATCGCTACGATGAGCTCTACGCACAGGGGAGCTTCCACATCCAGCCCTTTAGCAATGTGGATGAGCACCGGTTCGGTATTTTCAATGCCAAACAGCACCAGCGCTAACGCAATTACAAAAATGACAACGAAATTAATTTGTTTCATGGCTCTGCGTCTCTATTCGCTAGAGTTTGCTAGGTCTATTTAACCAGGCTGGCTTTAGTTTTGCTTAAAGGATAATCTAAGAGGCTCGCCCCGGCGGGCTAAGCAAACGGTAGCGCAAAATGTAGCCTAGCAGTACCAGGCTGACAATGGCGACCGTCCCCAGGCCGACGGCATTGGGCAGCCAAAACAGCACATCAATGTGATTAAGCTGCCCTGGCTGAAGCTGCCAGGTAGCTTTGGCGGGCAGGCGATTCGTCGGTAGGGCTGACCCTGGCCTAACCTGGCGAATACCCCAAGGAGTCTGTAGGCGAAATGAGAGCGTTGATGGATTAGCCGGTTGGCCAGGCAAGACCTCGTCCACCATCGGCAAGTGCTGCAAATTGATGTCGTAAATTAAATGAGTGCGGCTGGCTAGCCCCCAGTTCTGCTGCTCGATCTGTAGATTGAAAGGAATTGGCCCCAGGCCAGGGATAATCAGCTGGCTCTTGGTGGACGCAGCTCCAGCCTCAGGGGACTGATCTGCAAACACCTGCTGAAACCGAGCGACTAAATCTGAGCCAGTGGTAAACGGCACGGTTAGCTGCACGGCCTTAGTGTCTTCCTGCAAAGCACCCCCTAATCGGCTCACCTGGCGGCGACGAGACTCTAGCCAGGGCGCTAGCGAGGCACTGGCCAGAGCGGTGCCCCGTTCACCCAGGTAAATCGATTGAGTCAGCTGGCCGTGGGTGTGGTGGTCGAAGCGAAGGGTTAGATCAGCCTGAAAACAACCACCCAGGCAAAGCGCCAGGAGCATTACCAGGCCAAGGCGTTGGCAGGCCGACCCGTCCATGACTTAGAGAGAGGCTTGTTGGCTGAGGTACATAGCGCGCAGCACCAGAGCCGGATCCACCCAATTACCCTGGTACTTCATGCCCCAGTGCAGGTGGGGGCCAGTGGTGCGGCCCGTCATGCCGACCCGGCCAATGCGGGCACCAGAGGGAACTGGCTGCCCCTGGCGGAGCTGAATGCCACCAGCGCGGTCAATTAAATAGGGGCCCTGGCTATCCTGCTCAACATGGCCCTGCATGTGGCAGTAAATATGGGTCCACTCTCCCGACTGAATCGCAATGGAGGTGCCACAAGCACCGTCATCTTCTACCCAGAGCACCTGGCCAGCCCACCAATTGCGAATGTAGCTACCGCTGGGGGCGGCCAGATCAAGACCATAGTGAAAGCGCTGACTGCCGCTATAGGGGTCGCGGCGGTAGCCAAAGGGTGAGGTGTAGGTTTGAAAATTCTCCACCGGGAAAGAGGCGCGAGTCCACAGGGCAGCTAAATTGTCATTATTATTAGCCACCGCTACCTGTTGGGCCAAAGCCCCCTGCAAATGCGGTGCAGCGGCGATAGTCGCCACCCCAACCAGGCTAAATAAAGTTAGCGGCGCAGCGGTGCGCACAAACCTGGGCGCTTGACGAAACCATGACCGGATAGCTGGGCTTTGTTTGGGCGCTGAAATGCGAGGTCGCCAGATCATAGCCGTTAATAGAGCGTGAGAGCAGCGTATAACGCTTGTTAGCTTAGCCCAGATCTTGCCCTGCGGCTCACTTTTTTTCGGGAGCTACGGCTGAAAAATCGTCAAAACAGTGACCAGCACAGGCAATCTCTACTGAATCTAGCGTGCTTCCCTCTGGATCCCCAGGGAGTTAACCCCAGATGTACTGGAGCCACGGCACCGATGGATTGAGGCTAAAGGCGAAGATTGCCGCCCTCTGGATAGTTCATACGGCCTGATTTAGCTGCATTTGGCTAAATTCATAGTTCTAAATTCTGACCTTAAGAAAACTGTCCTGCTTACACAGCCTGCAAGGTCAACTGATCCCCCCGGCTAGTCGCTGAAACCTCACTGTAAAGGGGCGATTGCCAAGCCGTTGGCGCATCCTGGCGGGTAAGCACAAAACGCATCAGCAGCAAATCGCGGTCATTGAACAAGCGCCATGCTTCTGCTAAATAGCACAGGTAGCGGTTATAGGTGCGTACTCCCACCAGCGCTATGGCCTCAGTCTGGTGCGCGGCCAGACGGTCGTACCAGGCTTGGATGGTAGGCCGATAGTCGTGGATGGAGTGATGGGCCACCCTCAGCCCCGCCTGCTCGAAGGTATTGACGTGCTGTTGCCAGGTGGCCAACTCAATACCGGGAAAAACATCGGCCCCGCCTGCCAGAAGTTTAGCTGGTGGGGCGGCAGTCATTTGGCAGAAGAAGTGGTGCACCAGGTGGCCAGTGGGCTTGATTGCCCTGGTCAGTTTTTCGGCCAGGGGCAACAGTTGGGCTTTGGGCACATGCTCCAGGCAGCCAATGGAATATATTTTGTCCCAGCTTTCGGGCTTATAGTCGGTGGTGACTACGTCCTTAAGCTCGACGTTGAAGCCGTAGGTTTCGTCAATAAAGCGTTTTTGCTCGGTTGAGAGGGTATAACCCCAGAGATTAGCGCGATCTCCCGTCTGTTCATAGAGCCGCTTCAGCATGGCTCCCCAGCCACAGCCTAAATCCAGGATGCGCTCTCCCGGCTGAGGATTAATCAAGTTCATAATAAAGTCAGCCTTGTGTTTCTGGGCCTGCTCTAGGTTGTCATCAGGGGTCAGAAAGTCGGCACAGGTGTAGAATAAATAATTATGGTCGAGGAATAATTTGTAGAAGTCATTAGAGACATCATAGTGAGTGGAAATACCCTTCACTCGATTCCTCAGCCTGGGATATAGCATGGCCCAAAGCTGGCGCATAAAGGCGGGCGGGTAGTGTCTTAAAAACCATTCAAAATATGGACTTTGGGGCTGAGTAAAC
>CAYUBC010000176.1:0-899 GCA_964442885.1 uncultured bacterium
TTACCCGCTCCCGTTCCCGGTGACGGAGCAGATTAGCGCCGGGGAGATTAGCCCCGAGGCCAGGAGCAAACTGGAGCAAACCCAAGCGGCGATCGCGGCGGCAATTCAGTGGCTCACGGCCCAGGGGAAAGACATCACCCAGGCGGCCGTGGCCCGGGTCTCAAAGTACAGCCGCCAGTACGTTTCCAGGCTCTGGACCTGGGTGCAACAAACGTTACTAGGGTCCTTAGTAACAGAAGTTGCACCCCCCCCAGACCCCCCCGGCTCACCCTCGGAAGCCGAGGAGATGGCCGCCGGCCTTGTCGAATCTTTGGAGTCGATCGCCCGCCAATGTACCCGCGAGGAGGTCACCGAGGAGGTTTTGGAGCTGTTTTCGGCCCTGTTAGTGGAGCCCTGCCATTGGCGGGCCTTCTGGAAGCAGCTCCCAGACCACCTCTGGGAGGCCGTCCTAACCCCCCTGCTGGTCCTACCAGGGCTGATCGATCAACGGAGCCCTACTTTTGACCAGCAACGGCCGCCGCCAACAGGCTGAGGTCCGTCCGGCGCGGCCAGGACTGTAGGCCCGCCCGCCCCCCCACCAAAAAGCGCCCCCCCGAAGGGAGGCGCAGAAGCTGAAGCTAGGTCAGCCTAACGGCTGGCAACTAGCGAGGGGAAAGAAATTCCTAGCCGTGGATGGCGGGAGCCTGGAGAGCAACCGGAGCTGCTTCACCGCTCGCCAGATCCAAGGGGAAGTTGTGAGCATTGCGCTCGTGCATGACTTCAAAACCGAGGTTGGCGCGGTTCAGGATGTCAGCCCAGGTGTTGATGACGCGACCTTGGCTGTCGAGAACCGACTGGTTGAAGTTGAAGCCGTTCAGGTTGAACGCCATGGTGCTGACGCCCAGGGCGGTGAACCAGAT
>CAYUBC010000176.1:909-7596 GCA_964442885.1 uncultured bacterium
GAAGTAGCCGTGAGCCGCCACAATGTTGTAGGTTTCTTCTTCTTGACCGAACTTGTAGCCGTAGTTTTGGCTTTCGTTTTCGGTGGTCTCACGCACGAGGCTGGAAGTCACCAGCGAGCCGTGCATGGCGCTGAAGAGAGCGCCGCCGAAGACCCCAGCAACCCCGAGCATGTGGAAGGGGTGCATGAGGATGTTGTGCTCAGCTTGGAACACCAACATGAAGTTGAAGGTGCCGCTGATGCCCAGGGGCATCCCGTCGCTGAAGCTGCCCTGACCCATGGGGTAGATCAAGAAGACAGCGGTGGCGGCGGAAACGGGAGCGCTGTAAGCCACGCAGATCCAGGGACGCATCCCGAGGCGGTAGCTCAGTTCCCACTGACGACCGAGGTAGCAGAAGACGCCGATCAGGAAGTGGAAGATGATGAGCTGGTAGGGGCCGCCGTTGTAGAGCCACTCGTCGAGGCTAGCCGCTTCCCAGATGGGGTAGAAGTGAAGACCAATGGCGTTGCTGGAGGGAACAACAGCACCGGAGATGATGTTGTTGCCGTAGAGCAGGGAGCCAGCGACGGGCTCACGGATGCCGTCGATGTCCACGGGGGGAGCAGCGATGAAGGCGATGATGTAGCAGGTGGTGGCAGTTAGCAGGGTGGGGATCATGAGCACGCCGAACCAGCCGATGTAGAGGCGGTTGTTGATGCTGGTGATCCACTGACAAAACTGCTCCCAGGCGCTGGTATTGCGCGCTTGGATGGTCGTAGTCATGGGGATTTTATGATTGCAGGTTGTGATAAATGAGGCGGTCGCCCGCCCTGAGCCTAATCTTAACGAAAGTGTTGCGTTTTGTAAAGGGATATTAACCGGACGGCTGGCGGCGGACGCGGGATTTTTTGTCGGTCTCGGGGTTGGGGGCCTCCTTTGTCGGGGCAACCTTGGGGCTGGTTTTGGAGCTGGTTGTCGGCGGGGCGGAGTTTTCGGGTTGGGACTGGGGGGCGGCCGGGCTGGGGAGGGTGAGGCCGTCTGTGTTTTGTAACTGACTGTAAAGCCGTCGCAGTTTGCCGGCTTCTTTGCGCTGCTGGAAGCGATCGCCCGCGACCTCGAGCAGGGACTTTCGCAAGTCGGCGTCTTGCTCACAGACCAAGTAAGCCGCCTCTAGGAAGGTTTCGATGGTGATGCCGGCATTGTCACAGAAGCGATCCAGGGCCTTGTCCAGGGTTGCCTCGAGGCGAATGTTGCGCCGGGCCGCGACTTGGGGCAGGGCGTCGATCTGTTCGCTGAGGGCCGCCAGGATTGGGTTGATGGCCGGTGGTGTGGTGTTTTCCTCCGGGGTGGGGGCCTGAACGAGGTCTTGGCCAGTGAGGGAGCGATCGCGCTCCACGCTAGGGCGCTGGCTGCGTTGGCGGATGCGGGCGAGCATTTCAGTCATCAGTTCTCAGGTATTGGTGTCTTGGCTGGGGAGTTGGGAGTTGGGAGTTGGGAGTTGGGAGTTGGGAGTTGGGAGTTCAGAAAAACTAAATCCTATTCCCTATTCCCTGGTCCCAGAGCCGCCAGTGAGTCGCTGCTCCAAGACCTCAAAGGGGTATTCGAGGTCAGGAAAGCCAATCTCCGTCAGCGTTTTGCCCTGGCTCAGGGCTTGCTTGTAACGCTCACTTTCTCGGATGGAGGGCAGGACAAACTCGGCTCCGACTTCTTGGCGCATGGCCTCAATGCACTGGCGACTCTCTTGCGACTGGTTGGCTCCTACCCAGCGATCGCGAAAGGGTAGCACAGCTAACAATTCGGCTTGACTGGCCCCAATTTCTCGCAGTTCTGCGATCGCAGCAAGGGTACGGACCAAGGAACCATAACCTTTTGCGGTCGTTTCGCAGGGAATGAGGATGCGATCGCTCGCGCCTATAATAGAGACACATATCTGTGATCTCTGAGGTGGACTATCTAGCAGGCAGTGATCACAACTGCCCTGGGCCGGCTCGAGTCGCTTGCGGAGCAGCATCGCCCCAACCCCGCTGCTAGCCAGGTAAACCTGCGCCGCCTCCAGCCCATCGTCGGCTGGAACCAGAAATAAATTCTCGTGGGCCGTTGGGTAAATGGCCTCCTCCAGGGTGACAGTACCCCGCAAGACCTCCAGCAGCGTCGGAGCTTTCGGGGCGACATCATGGCCGAGAAAGGTCGTCAAATTGCCCTGGGGGTCAGCATCGATGACGAGAACGGCTTGCCCCGCCGCCGCCAGCCGCTTGCTGAGCAGGATCGTGGTGGTCGTCTTGCCCTGGCCGCCACTCAAGCTGAGGCAGGCAGTGGTGAGCATGGGCTTTGGATGAAGGGGATAGATGCCATTTTAGGCGCTTGTGTATTGACATCAAGACATGGCCGGTCTTTGCCCTCATCCCCCGGCCCCGTCTCGCGGGTAGGGCGAGGGGGAGCCTCCCCAGTGAGATGCGCGCCCTGCTTTGCCGTGGGTTGACGCTTCACCGGCGGTTGCTCCCGGCTGTGCCGAAACCCAAATCGCGATCGCGAGGTGGGGAAATCACGGTCCGTTTACGGCGGTATGGAGGAGTGCTGTGCTGGTGATAATCTGGAATGATCAATTGCTTTTAAGTTGACTTCCGTTGAGCATGGTTCTTATTGGGGGATTGCAAGGATGCCCCTGGCTCACGCATCGCCGCCAAGGTTGCAAAGGCAAATTATACAATTAAAGTTTGTGTAATTGTGTAATTTAATTATTTTTTACTGTTTCCTTGAATCGTGTCCATGGATGATCGGGAAGGGTATCTGAGGCCTGTAATCCTTGCCATAGCTGGGTTTTTGGCGATAGCGTAATCTCATCGGTGGGGAGATGTGGCGGAATTTTGGCTTTGGAGTGCTAGGGCGCTGGTGTGTTTTTGATTGTTGCTTTTGATGATGGTGTCATTAGTTAACAACACCATAACCCTTTAGCAATTATGGTGTTGTTGGTTTTGGGTTGGGCTGACCCTAGGGCTTTACGATTCTAGTTTTAATTTTTTAGAAGAGCATAGAGCTGCTTTTTTGTCCGGAGTTACCTCGATCAAAACTACAGCCCTTTCCCTAGGAGGTTGCCGACTCAAGCCTTGAGGCTGGGGAGGATGTCGAAGAGCAGCGCTTGGTCGGCGTGCTTGAGCCGGAGGCGGCCGCTCTCGATGTCGCGCACCCAACTTTGGCTTTTGCCTAGGACTTGGGCGAGCTGGCGTTGGCTGATCTTGAGGGCTCGGCGGGCCTCAACGATCTGCTCACTGGACAGCGCGCGGGGGTGGGGACGCGATCGCCGCTGGCGCTTGCTGGGGTGAGCCGCCGCCGGTGGGGGGGCTCCCCAGTCCGGGGGCAGCTCAAAGCCCAGCAGTCGAGCATTTAGGAGCCGCTCCCACTTGCCGCGCGGACTAGGGGCCGTGAGCTGGCGATCGCCTCGACCATCCTCCAGCCAAAAAGCCGCCGCCTCTTCCGCGTCTTCAGGGACATCGGCGAGCTTCGCCCAGAGGGGCTGGATCTCGGCCGGGTACGTCTCTGGATCAAAGCGGGGCCGAATCCCGTAGTGACTGAGCACTTCAAGATCACTCTCAAAGGCCCGCACGAGCCGCTTTCGGGTCGGGCGGTCGGCTGAGGCCTGGTGCAGTCGCTGCTCACCATAGGCAAGGCGCATGAGCGTGGGAGCTGTGAGCCGCTGCTGGCCCCGCATTTTCGCCTTGAACAACAGCCAGAGCAGGAGTCTTGTCGCCCCCTCGTGCTGCTGCCAAATGCTCATCACCGTCCGCAGGAGCGATAGTGGCAGACTGCCGTATTGATAGAAGGCGGTGCGTGCTTGGCAGGCCTGCCGATTGAGGAAATGCTGAGCCCAGGCCCCGGCCCGGACCCGGAAACTGAGGCCGACCAGGTGCTTACAGCCGAGGTCATCGGTCTCGAAGTGGCGCTTCATCTCGACTAAGTGCCAGAGGCGATCGCCCTCGCTGTCAAAGGCCGGGATCTTACCTTGGGCGGGCCAGTGGATCGCCGCGACGAGCTGACAGGGCTGTTTCACCAAGTCTTCAATCAGCAGTAACTTGGTGAGCTTATTGAGATCCTTGCGCTTGCCCAGGTCGAGGTAATCGGCGATCTGCTGGTCATTGATCGTGAATTCCTGCTGCCAGGGCTCCTCGAGGGTGAAGGCCTGGGCGGCAAAGATCAGGTTCAGACAGGTCGCCCGGAGGTCAAATCCCTGGAGGACGGCCCGCCCCGCCTGCTCATTCAGGAGCTTCGGGGTGCGAGTGGTGCTGTCCTCCGCGACCCAAAAGGTAAGCTGACCTTGGCTCTGGCTCAGGTTGCGCTGATAGGTCAGTCGCCCCAAGGCATCCACTGTCCAAGGGAGATCCGTGCGCTGGCTGAGGAGGTTGCTGAGTTCCCAGATCGGGATCGCGGAGGCAAAGGGATGGCTCTGGCCGTTGGTGAAAAGGGCTGGGCTGGCGGGCGATCGCACGGGAGTCTTACAGCGTCCCTTCTTGGCCTGCAAGGGCACGGGGGGGCCATCGACCGGGCAAATGCTGACACAAAGGGGCCCATGGGGCTGATCCACACAGTCGTTGCAGCGATGGGGGTCAATCCAGTAACCGTCCTCGACTGGCTGAATCGCATTCTGGGGGCAGTGGGGTAAACAGTCACTGCATTGGATGCATTGTCCGGTAATGCTGTGGGGCATGGTGTATGGGCGCGGGTAGCGCACTAAGAACCGGCCGTCTTACGCCTGTAACGTATTCCCTGGGTGGCTTCCTAGCCCGGTAATCCGGTTGGTCGGGCCACGCTGGCGGCAATCGTGATCAGTCGCCCGTCGTCGGTTCGGGCCTTGGGCTGGTTTGTGCGATGCCAAGATCGCGATTTACCCCTCCGAAAAAACCAGCCGTTGTTTTGCTTACTTTATGTGAAGGTTAAAGCAATTTTTGGCTCAAATTAGGCTTTTTATGTGTTTTAATGATTTTTTCATACTTTGATAAGTCATGGCAAGATTATGAGCAGATTTCGCTAAAATTGGGATTGTTCATGGGGAGCAATTAGTTGACAAATTCCCTTGGTGCAATGGCCGTGCCGTGCTTAATTGTTACTAAATTACATAGATTTGATGCTATAAAAGCATAAGCTGGGCGATCGCCTCGGTCTTGCTTGTGCCAGCACTCCTAGCGATCCTGAGCCAAAAGTCAGCACTTGTTGAGATCTTGGAATATCCCTCGCCTTTTAACTCATTAAATGCTGACAATCCCTCGCACCTAGGCTCTGCATTAGGCAATCATGGGAAAAAGAGCCACTATTGACAGTGGCTCTTGGTGATTGAGGAGGTTGGAGAGGATGGTTGCTAGGGTGGGCTTGGCAACTAAGCCGAATCGTCGTGCTATTCCGCGAAGCGGATCGAATCACGGCGATCGCCGAAGTAGTCGTTATTGTCGGCTTCTAGGGGCTCGGTGAAGCGGATCGAGTCGCGGCGGTGGCCGAAATAGTCCTTGTTGTCTTCCTTGAGGGACTCGGTGAAGTGAATTGAATCACGGCGATCGCCGAAGTAATCCTTCTGGGTTTCCGCCAAGGCCGGGCTGATCAGAGCGGTGCTAGCGACGAGAGCAGAAAGAGCGGTCAAGATGAGGCGTTGCATGGTTTTAATCTCCTAAAGCGGGGGGTGATTTGCTTCGTTACTTTTCATCATCCGGCTTCAGTCTGAAGGCCCCCTGAGCTAGATCTGAGGCTTTCGTTATGAGATTCTCAGCCACGCTTCAGTTTAATTAAGTTCAATAGGAATGGCGGCCTATCCCTTGTGATTTACATCACGCCTTAGTTTGACTGACATCAATTCATGTCTGAAGTCATTAGCAACAGGCTCTCGGATATCCCCTACTGTCTGGTTTCTAATCTCCACTAGAAAGAACTTCTGTCCCAGGAGTTCTTTTTTTTTGCCCCCTAAAAGCCTTTGAGCCAGCCGCCTGTGCGACTGGCTCAACTGAGCTGAAATTCGGGTTATAGGTTCGCGCTAGCGCGCGCCAGAGGTCTCTCGTTTTAAGCGGCGGCGATTTGAATCCGACCGCGTTGGACGGCGCGCAGGATGCGGTTAACAGCGCGGCGCTCTTCGTCGTCCAGGGTGTCGCTGAGGGAAGCTGCCAGCAGACCGTAGCGATCGCTCAGAGTCAGCACGCCCGTCTCAGCCACATCTGCCAGGATGGCAGCGATCGCACCGGGGAGGAGTTGCAGTTGGTTGAGCATGGGTCTTGATGGCATTCCGCTCTCGACATCTCTATCATCCTCCTAATCACGCTTGGCTTGAGCGATCCGATCCCCGCTGCTCCGTGAAGTTACGCACCGCAGACCAGCGATCCCGATCACAACCTGGCGATCGCCCTAACGACCGCCCTAAACAAGTTCCAGCACTGCTAGGGCTCAGGGTCGCTGTTGTGAGAAACAGTGGTGGGCAAGCGACCGCATATCCCCGAAGCATCCTAAATTGGCAGCCCGACGTTTTTATGAAACAGGTTGAGGCCTCCAACACGTCAGCGCGACCACCAACCCCCTCCATCTTTCTCCCGAGCTGGGGAGGGGGCGCAGCTCAGTTAAGCAAGTTTGCCCACCCTGGCTGCTCGCAGAGAGGGTAATAGCACTGCCAGGGTGGGAGAAGTTTATGTATTCATACGTAGCTTGAATCGGCCTGATCGCCGCCTTTGTCGTCCTTCTGCC
>CAYUBC010000177.1:0-7582 GCA_964442885.1 uncultured bacterium
CCCCATCCACCAGCAAAATTTCCTGGGGGGCCGGGTCGAGCCACTGTAGCCCGCGCAGAGTGCGCCCTAGACAGCGGGCCTCGTTCCGTGTGGGCATGATGATGGATACCTCCATAACGGCCTCGCTATGATCCGCAACAACTTGGCATTTTACGACCAGCAAGCCCCCCACTGGTGGGATGAGCGGGCGACGATCGCCCCACTCAACCGCCTCAACCCCCTCCGGTTTGACTACTTTGACTCGGCTGTGCCGACCTGGTCGGGGCTGAGGGTGCTGGATGTCGGCTGTGGCGGTGGCTTTACCTGCGAATTTCTGGCCCGGCGTGGTGCCCAGGTTTGGGGTGTGGATCCATCTGCCCCCTGTATTGCCGCTGCCCAGCGTCATGCGGCCCAGGAACACCTGCCCATTGCCTACACCTGCGCCGCCGCCGAACACTTACCCTACGCAGACCATAGCTTTGACGCCGTTGTCTGTGTTGATGTGCTGGAGCATGTTGCCGCTCCTGCCCAGGCCGTAGCCGAAATTAGCCGGGTACTGAGGCCAGGAGGCCTATTCTGCTTTGACACCATTAACCGAACGAGGCGTTCGCGCCTGGTCATGATCTGGTTGTTAGAAACGCTGCTGCGGCAGATTCCCTGCGGGATCCATGACTGGCACCAGTTCATTACCCCGGCGGAACTGGCTGACATGCTGCGGCTCAGCGGTTTCAGCGGCACCCAAATTAACGGCTTTAACCTGTTTGGCCGCACTCTGGTAGAGTACGCCGCCGCCTACCGATACTATCGACGCACGGGGCAGTTCCAGGCGCGCTTCGATGACGATACGCGAGTCATGTACATTGGCACGGCCAGAAAGCACCCGTCGGTACCGTAACGCCGAGTGGGGGGTCAGACCGGGCCAGCCCCACACCACAAATGGTTAGCGGCTGATCTTGGTATAATCCCCTGCAATATCTATGCAGGATGCAGGGATTAGGGCAATGGCAGACTGGCAGGTGCTTGAGGGAGGCATTACCGCTCCCAAGGGGTTTCAGGCGGCAGGCATTGCGGCGGGGCTAAAACCGTAGGGAGCGCCGGATCTGGCGCTGATTTTTTCGGAGTGTGATGCCATTGCCGCTGGCGTTTTTACCACTAGCCATGTGCGCGCGGCCTGCGTAGACTACTGCCACCAGCGCTTAGAAGCCCGCACCAGTGCCCGCGCCATTTTAGTAAACGCTGGCCAGGCCAACGCCTGCACCGGCAACCAGGGCTGGGTAGATGCGGTAGACAGTGCCGAAGCGCTGGCCGCCGCCCTCGACCTACCCGCGGAGTCTGTTCTGATTGCCTCCACCGGGGTCATTGGCCAGCGCATTAAGATGGATCGCCTCAAGGCGGGCATTCCTAGCCTGGTCAGCGCCCTGGCTGTCGATGGTGCCGCCGCTGCCGCTGGAGCTATCATCACCACGGATCTGGTGACCAAGAGCGTGGCGATGGAAACTACCCTCCACGATCGCCCGGTGCGCGTTGGCGGCATGGCCAAGGGCTCTGGCATGATTCACCCCAATATGGCCACTATGCTGGCCTTTATCACCTGCGATGCCACTGTGTCCCCCACCCTCTGGCAGGATATGCTGCGCCGCGCCGCCGATCGCAGCTTTAACCAAATCACCGTGGATGGCGATACCAGCACTAACGATTCCCTCATCGCCCTCGCCAACGGCGAGTCGCGCACGCCGGCCATCACCGACGAAGGCCCCGAAGCAGATCAACTGGAAGCTATGCTGACGGCGGTATGCCAATACCTGGCCAAGGCCGTGGCGCGTGATGGCGAAGGGGCCACCTGCCTGATTGAGGTCACCGTGTCGGGGGCGGTGAACACGGCGGTGGCCAACCAGGTCGCCCGCACCATTGCCGGGTCGTCCCTGGTTAAGGCGGCTATCTTTGGCCACGACCCCAACTGGGGCCGCATTGCCGCTGCCGCTGGCCGGGCTGGGGTCAGCTTTGACCAGGATGACCTGCGGGTGGAACTGGGTGACATTCTGCTGATGGAGCACGGTCAGCCCCTGGCCTTTGATCGCCCTGCCGCCAGCGCCTACCTCAAGCAAGCCTGCAACGGCGAGTACCTCAAAACCGATACTGTGGCGATTCAGGTCAACATTGGCAATGGCCCAGGGGTTGGGCAAGCCTGGGGCTGCGACCTCAGCTATGACTATGTCAAGATCAACGCTGAATACACCACCTGATTAGCGGACGTGGCCAGCCCTACAAACAGGCGGATTGTGCCCCAGCCAGGGTGGAAGCCCCGTTCAGCAAGCTGGGCCAGGGCCAGACCCGCACCAGGGTTTCACCGCTCACGCTGCCGACCTGGGTGCCATCGTTGTTAAACATAATCAACCGCAGCGGCTCATCATGGCTCAGGCAGAGCGTTTCTTGCCCTGCCATAGACCACACTCGCAGCGCCTGGTTATCCCCGGTCAGCAGGTATTGGCCATCGGGACTAAATGTAACCGCCTGCACCGGCAAGGGATGGTTGATCTGCATGACCTGGCGCTTATTTTCGTTGAGAATATCGCCCAGGCTCCAGAGCCTGACGGTGCCATCTTCACTGGCTGTGGCGAACAGAGTGCCATCGGGGCTGAACGCCGTATCCGTAAGCCCCTGGGTGTGGCCCTCCAGGGCGGTTTTTGCCGTGTAAGTGTCCACGTCAGTACGCCAGATGTGCAGCACACTGTCGCGAGTGGCCACCGTGAGCAATGTTTCATCAGGGCTAAAGCCCACATCGGCAATGTTAGCCTCAACTCCCCAGGCCAACACCTGGCGCTGGCTGGGCACGTGCCAAACCCGCAGATCGTAGGCGTCATTGACAATCGCCACGTAGGTATCGTAGGGGCTAAAGGTAATCAGCCGGGGTTGCTCCTGGCGCAGTAGGGCTGCCAGGTCATCGGGCAGACTGGCCAGGCCAAAGGCGAGGGTTGTCTCCTGCGTTGCCGGGGCGGGGCTGGCTAGTTCAGTCTGCAAATTCTGGAGCCGTTGATTTTGCCGGAGCTGGCTTTGCACCGTGGTTTGCACCGCCACGGCTAGCTGGTTGGCAAAGGCCAGCTTGCTCTGCTGAAAGGCTAACTGCTCTTGGGCCATGGCCCGCTGGCGTTGCTGAAAGGCCACTCCCGCCGCCCCTAAAGCAACCAATGCCAGTCCCGAAACGCTGGCCCCAAAAAATTTCAGCCGCCGCTGCTGCTGTCGCTGCCGAGTGGTTTCGGCCTGGCGACTGCGGTACATGTAGTCCTGGTGGAGTGCCGTGGGGCTGGGGCTTTTGTCGGTGCTCTGGGCCAGCCAGGTTTCGGCGGATTCCAAATCTTTACCCCGCAGCAGGTAGTCGTCCATCTTCTGGCTAGTCTCCCATTCCCGCGCTCTCACCAGCAGCCGGGTGTGGAGCTTGACGTAGTCCAGGTCAGTATCCAGGGTTTTTACCAACGCCTGAAACGCACCGTCGAAATTATCTCAATGACGAAAAAAGAGCCAGTTGTGCTTGCCCAGGGCGGGCGGCACCAGGGTACGGTCAAACCCGTCGCGCCAGACAATGGGCATCATGCGCTTATGGTTAGCGACAGCGTAGTCAATCTCCTGGCGGCACACCTCGGACTTGAGAGAATCGGGGCTAATGACAAAAATGAAGGTGTTAGCCGCGTCAATCCCAGCCTGAATTTCCTTCCACCAGTCGGCGCTGAGGGGGATGTCTTCCCAATCCACCCAGGCGTCGCACTGACTCTGGGCCAGGGCCTGGTGGAGCACCCGCACAAAGTCCTGATCAACCCGCGAGTAGGAAATAAATACGTCTGCCATAGCGCAGCCAGTAAACCTCAGGCATATCCGTTGTCTACCATAGCCTGTAGACACTGCCACCGTTTGTTAACGGCCAGCCGGAAGCTTAAACCTTTCAAAAGCCCAGCCCCCTATCGGAAAGACCCGATTATCGTTAGGGAGATGAAAATATGCTTCCTGCGAGGGGGGTTATGTCTACCTCAAACTCACCATCCATCCACGTCAAGACCCAGGCTATTGCTCCAGAATACCTTGAAGCCTACGCCGAGCAAGATGCTAGAACGGGCCGCCCTAATCCTCGATTCAAGCAGTCTTCGATTTATTGCGGTCGCTATCTGGCTGTTCGGGCTGATTTAGTTGGCCCCGACCACTTTAGCGATGCCGAGTGGGACTTGACCATTTTTTAATTTTTAAGCCCCTTCTTAAGCTCCCTGGCCCCTGGCTACCCCCTGAGGAACTCAACCCAGCTATCCCACCTGGCCCACCTTGAGTAATCCTACCGAACCTGCCCGGTAGCCGCCCCCCTGAGCCAGCCCGGATTCGGTAATTTTCGCGACGCCACCAGGCTCCATTCTCAAGACAATGGAGCTAATTCTGGAGAGCGCCGGTACGCGATGGCTACGGTCCACTTGGGGGCAATTGGGCACTAGCAAATCTCTGCCTGAATAGCGTTCTCACAGGTAAACGTGCCTGATCCCAGGGGGCTTTTAGGGGTCAGGCACTTTTATTTTTAACGCCAACCTGGCTAGAAAAACAAACGCCGCTCTAGCAGGTAATTTTCCTGAACATTTTGGTAGATCCGTTTGGCCTCTAGGTGATGGCGTCGGGCCTGGGTGTTGCCTTCCACCTCCGTGGTTGGGGATGGCGTTGCCGACCGGGGCGGGCGGTGTCGAGATAGTTTCAAACGATGGACGTAGAACAGCATAGTGTCTCCAGGGGGATGGGGCATTGCAACATGGGCTGATGGACGCAGGCCAAGCACGCCCTTGCCAGCCAGTGGTTCTGGCAAAGCCGCAGTGGTTTAGCACCGCGATGGTTTGCGGTGGTGTTTGGCGATTCAGCGACTTGAATCCTGGGCTTGTACTACAACGAACAAGCCGCAGCAAGGAGTGGCGAACCCATCAGGCCCGCAAAAATGACAGAGTTAGAGCTGCGCTTGACCTGCCGCTAAAGGATATCTACAGAGAAACCGGCAATAGTTACAGAGCAACCAGTAATTTCTACAGAGTAGGAATGCCGAATGGAACGGGTTGAGCCTGAATGCTTGGACATGGGCCACCTCCCTTGAAAGGGCATAGCAGATTCGCTCCCGGTACGCCTGACCAGTGCCCACCTTGCCCAGTGTGCTCCTTGGGGCGGTAGGTATTACCAGGTATACTACACCATACTACACGCTAGCAACGGGAGTGACAAGGTAGCGAGAGACTACCGGATGGGTAGAATCCGGTAGCCCTGGTTCAGGGTTTTGATGTGACGCCCGCCGACCTAATCGCAATTGATCATCCACGGGGTGCCGAATTTATCCACCACCATGCCAAAACGCTTAGCCCAAAAGGTTTCTGCCAGCGGCATTTGAATGGTGCCGCCCTCCGCTAAGGCTTGGAAGATCTGCTCAGCTTTGGCCATATCCAGAAATTGAAGGCTAATTGAGAAACCTTGGGGAACGTCATACTGGCTAGGTGGGCAGTCAGCCCCCATGACGACCCAATCGCCCAGGTTGAGATGAGCATGCATGATTTTGTGGCCCCAGTCGGCGGGTACCTCCGCTTCTGCCGGAGACCCCGCATAGGGGAGTAGGGCTTCTAGCTCACCGCCTAGAACCTGTGCGTAGAACCTAAAGGCTTCCTCGCATTGACCATTGAAGTTCAAGTAGGGATTCGCTTGCATAATACTTGCCTCAAGTTTAGGAACTGGAACCTCAGACCTTCGATGCACCGGCCCAATCGGCCCGGTTGAGCTGATACACCGAGCAATCATCCTCGCCAAACCGACGGTGCTCCAAAAACTTAAATCCCAATCGCTGGTAGAAGCGGTGGGCGCGGCTGTTGCTGGTTAGTGGGTCAACCAGGACAGCGATCACGGATTGATTGGCAAAGCATCGGGCCAGGGCCAGTTGCATCATTGTGGTGCCATAACCCTGGCCCAAGTTTTCAACATCACCAATCCAGATATCAATGGCCCGTAGATTGGCCGGTACTTTGCCCCAATAATGGCTTTCTTCCAGGGCCGGGTCGATGATTTGCACAAAGCCAATGGGGCGATCCGCCAATTCCGCTATCCACTGCTCTCGCCAGTGGGGGGTGCGGTTTAGCTCAACTTCCCAGTCCCAATCATCATTGGGATCCGCCGCAATGACGTGGGGCTGTTCATCCCACTGACGCAGCAGTGGGGCATCGGCAGGGGTCGCTATTCGCAGACGAAGGGAGTTGGCATCCGGCATAGTGATGAGCTGACCAGGTAATGAGCTGACTACCATCAACGGAGCGCTCAACTAGTATAGTACAAATCTACTTACATTGACGGAAAAGCCATTAATCTTTACTCAAGGCGAGTAGGCGCTGGACTGGTCACTCGATGGGTCTCACCTCGAATTGGCTGAGTAGAATAGACGACAATACCCTGCATGTGGAATCCAGCTATGGTGGTGTACGTCCTATTGTTCAATGCCCGCACCGACAATGAGGGCATCCACAGCCTCAAGGTTGAGGGGCGAGACGTGGTGCTGATGTTTGAGGATGAAGATGATGCTACCCGCTTTGGCCTGATGCTAGAAGCCCAGGATTTTCCGGCGGCCACCGTCGAAGCCATGGAACAAGAGGACATTGAAGAGTTTTGCCAGAGCGCTGGGTACGACTACACTCTAGTGCCAGAGGGATCCCTGGCTGTTCCCCCGGAAAATCAGGTAGACAGCTTAGATTGGGATCCCAACGCCCCTCCTGAAGACCAACCTCAACGGGGTATTGCGGCACCAGAAACCGCTGATCCCCTTTCCCAGAACGAGTTAGATCGACTGCGGCAGCAGTTTGAAAAATTACTCTAGGTAGCTATGGCCCGGCCCGAGTTAATTGAGCAAGCTCAGCAAGGTAATGCGGCGGCCATTGCCCAGTTGATTACCCAGTCCCTAGCGACGCAGGGGGCTGTGGCTCTGGTGAGTTGGCAAGGGCCTGTGCTGCGTGTCTCCCTAGAAACTGACCAACCCCTTGACCAGGCCGAGACCGTGCCCACCATTCGGCGTGGGTTTCGTCGGCTAGGGATGGCCGCTCCCCCAGAGTTAGTGGAAATTGACAGTCGCCGGGTTGGGCATACCGAGGCGGACTGGGCCGAACGCTTCAGCCTGCCTCCTAGCCCAGGGCCTTTGCAACCAGCGGTGTCGCCCCCGGTAACGGCTACCTCGGCACCAGTTTCCTCGCCGGAGAGGCTCGCGGCGGCTATCCCTGCCGCTGACGCCCAACCCGCCACCTACCTGACCGATGCTACCCTGGCCGCCCTGGCCCATCTAGCACCACTGGGGGGATATTTGATGATAGGCGCAACCTGGATCACCGGCATCCCGCTCCTGGGGGGCAGCTCTTTTTTGTTGCCCTGGCGGCTGGTAGCGCCGCTGGTGCTGTTGCTGAGTAAAGGAGCAGAGTCGCCCTTTCTCAGGCAGCAGGCTAAAGAAGCGATTAATTTCCAGCTAATCATGCTGCTTCTCTGGGTGATCACGATTGGGTTAATGTTTATTCTGGTGGGGTTTTTGCTGGTACCGCCGCTGGCGTTAGTTGAGGTGGTTTCGGTTATAGCG